>NZ_JBHVJT010000030.1:16416-29762 GCF_042798815.1 Kitasatospora sp. NPDC057738
CCTCCTCTCCCCCCCCCCCGCCGGTCCTCTCCCCCCACGGCTCGGGCGGAAGGGCTCGGGTCAGTAGACGCTGACGTTGTACGCGGAGAGCGCCGCGTTGACCGGCTGGTAGAAGGTCGTCCCGCCGGAGGTGCAGTCGCCGCTGCCGCCCGAGGTGAGGCCGAGTGCCTTGGTGCCGTCGTACAGCGGGCCGCCCGAGTCGCCGGCCTCGGCGCAGACGTTGGTCTGGATCAGGCCGCGGACGGTGCTGCCGTCGGTGTAGCGCACGGTGGCGTTGAGGCCGGTGACGGTGCCGCCGTGGGTGCCGGTGGTCGAGCCGGTGCGCTTCACCGCCTCGCCGACGACGGCGTTCGGGGCGGAGGTGAAGCCGCCCGGGTGGCTGAGGGCGCTGTTGTCGTAGCGGACCAGCGCGTAGTCGTGGCCGGGGAAGGTCGAGCCGATGGTGGGGCCGATCAGGGTGCTGTGGGCGACGTCGGTGTACCAGTTGGCCGCGACGTTGCCGCAGTGCCCGGCGGTGAGGAAGTAGTAGGTGCTGCCGCTCACCACGTTGAAGCCGAGCGAGCAGCGGTACTCGCCGCCGTAGATGGCGTCGCCGGCCGCGAGCAGCGGGGTGAACACGCCGGGGACGCGGTGGACGTCGAGGTTGGGCGCGGAGGGGCCGGCGGCCTTCATCAGCCGGGCGAGCGAGGACGGGGAGACGGTGCTGTCGGCGGTCACCACGACGCGTCCGGCGGCTTCGTCGACGTACCAGGCCGTGCCGTCGACCTCGGCGTTCAGAATGGCGTCGCTGATCGCCGAGAGCTGTTCCGGTTCGGCGGTGCGGGTGGGAGCGGCGGCGGCGCCCGGCGCGGCGACCGCGGTCGCGGTCAGCAGGCCGAGGGCCGCGGCGAGCAGGCGGAAGCGGCGTGTGCTGCCGGTGCGGGGCGTGGTGCGCGTGGTCCTCACCGATCTCCTCCTGAGGGGGTGACGGCCCTGAGGGTTGGGGCCGTGAAGCGCGGTCAGGGGATGGGCGGACCCCGGTCGTTGCTCTCCGGAAGCACGGCGGATGATCAGCTCCTGATCGGCGCTGACCGGAAGTATGAGGAAACGGACCGTTCGGTACAAGCTTCCCGAGGGGGTGTCGGCGGACCCGCAGGTCCGGGAGTGAGCCTGCGGGTCCGCCGTTCGGCGGTTGCCGTGCGGTTCCTGCCCGGCGGGCACCGGTGCGGGCCCGGTGAGGTGCCGGTGAGGCGCTGGTGAGGTGCCGGCCATGGCGTGCCTCGGTCGAGGTGATGAACCGTCGGCCGAATGTCCCGGAGAAGCGATCGGAAGAAAGTGTTATCGGCGTGGACGGGGAGGGTCTCCTGGGCACGGGAGCGAACGCGCGACGCCGTGGGTGAGGTCCACGGCGGGACCGCGGAGTTCGAGATGGGGCACTGCGCGGGGAGCCGGAAGGCTCCGACCGCGTCCGCTCCCGACGCGTCGGCCGGATCGTTGCGACCCGGCCGACGCACCCGGCGGTCCGCATGCTCTCCCCCCTGGCTGCGGACCGCCGGGCTCACCGGGCCGGGGCCTGCCCCCGGGGCAGCCGCCAGACCAGTTCCTCCCCGGTCTCGGCCGGGGCGAGCGCCTCCGCCGGTCGGCGCAGGTACTCGGTGAAGCCGAGCCGGGCCGGGACGGCGCCGCTGGCCCGGTTGGCCGGGTCGTGGACGATCTCGACGTACTCCACCCCGGGGAGCCGGAAGGCCTCACCGGCCAGGGCCCGCACGCTCCGGGTGGCCAGCCCGCGCCCGGTGGCGGCGGGGTGCAGCCAGTAGCCGATCTCGCGGACCCCGGCCGGGGTGTCCTCGCGCCGGAACAGCCCGCAGGCGCCGACGATCGCGCCGTCGAGCACGATCGCGTACGTGAAGTCCTGCCCGCTCGCCCAGAGTTCCGCCCGGCCGGTGAGGAACTCGGCGGTCTTGGCCCGGCTGTGCTCGGCCACCCAGGGCATCCAGGGCCGCAAGTGCTCCAACGACTCCTCGATGACCGCGAAGAACTCGGGCAGGTCCGACTCGCCGTCGATGCGGCGAAGGACGGCCCCGTCCAGGGCGATGACGTGCTGGGGATGGTTCATGAGCAGGAGGATGGTCCGTGCACCCTCTGCCCGGCAACGGGTTTTGGCGGGGGCCGCAGGCGGCTCAGCCCCGGCCGGCCCCGGCGCGGCCCGCCGGGGTGCGCCGCTGCAGCAGGACGGCCGCCTCGCGGTCGGTGACCTCGTGGAACTCGCCGTACCAGGGCCCGGCGGCGTGCGCGTAGCGGGGCAGGTGGAGGCAGACCACCGCGTCCACGTCCCGGCCCAGGTCGGCCGCGATCCGGGCGTCGCAGACCGGCGCCGCGAGGATCAGCCGCGCCGGGTGGTCGGCGGCGAGGGCGTGGACGGCCGCCCGGGCGGTGAGGGCGTCGGTCAGGCCGTCGGAGACCAGGACGACGGTGCGCCCGTCCAACGGCAGCCGGTCCCGGCCCGGGCGGTAGAGCGCCTCGCGGCGGTGGACCTCCACCCGCTCCCGCTTGACGCTCGCGCCCAGCTCGGCCGCGGTGACGCCGAGGTTCCTCAGGGTGTGCCGGTCGACCAGCGGCGCGTCGCCGTCGGCGATCGCGCCGATCGGGCGGTCGTGGCCGCGGACGGCCAGTGACCGGACCACCGTGGCGTCGAGCGGGGCGTCCAGGGCCTCGGCGACCTCCGCCGCCACCGGCAGCCCGCCGGGGGCGAGCCCGAGAACCACCACCCCGGTACCGGCCCGGCCGCTCAGCAGCGGGGCGAGCCTGCGGGCCAGCTGGTGTCCGGCGGTGCTGCGGTCGAGGAATCTCACGGGTCCGTCCTTGTTCTCCTGCGTTCGTGCCCCTGCCGGGCCCCGGGGCGGCACGAACCGGCGAGCGTCCCGCGGCCCCGCCACCAAGGCGACTTCCCCGCCACGGCGGGCTCTAACGTCCTCGCGCGAAACGTCTGCGCGCGAAACGTCCTCGCACGCCGGCCTGCGCGGGCGACCCGGACGTGCTCCCGGGCCGGCGGCGGTACGTGTGTCCCGGCCGGGTTCGGGCAGACGCGGGGCATGGACGACCGACCGACGGTGCTCCAGCCCGTACCCGGGATACTCGCGGGTACGGCCGTCCGCGCGGCCCGGCACGGCGCGCGCGATGATGGTGGGGACGGCGCCCCGCCGTCCCCACCGGACCGGGAGCGAGCCATGCCACGGCCATCCGAGCAACCCTGCGAGCCCACCGGGGAGCACGAGTCCGGCGACCTGTGGGTCGAGGTCGGGGACCGGGGGCCGGTACGGATCGTCACCGTCACCGGGGAACTGGACCACGACACGGCGGACAACCTGCGGACCGCCCTCGCCCGGCCGCCGTCGGCGGCGGGCATCGAGCGGATCGTCGTCGACCTCGCCGGCCTGCGGTTCTGCGACTCGACCGGGTTGAACGTCCTGCTGCGCGCCCGGCTGGACGCCCAGGGGGACGGCGTGCGGCTGGAGCTGGCAGGCGCCGGCCCGCTGGTGGTGCGGCTGCTCGCGATCACCGGGGCCGACGGCGTGCTGCGGGTCCACCCCGACCTCCGCACGGCGCTGGAGGCGCCCGGCGAGGGCCCGGCCGGGCCCGCCGCACCGCCCGACCCGAGGTGAGGAGGCAGACCGTGGACCGCCCCGGGAACGGTGGGCCGCCGAGTCGGGACCAGACCAGGCGGCTGGTGCTGGAGGGCAGTGCCGGCGCGGTGCAGCGCAGCCGGGAGTTCAGCCGGCGGGCGCTGGTGTCCTGGCACTGGCTGCCGGCCCCCGACGAGGACCGGAGGGCCGCGGCCGAGGACGTCCTGCTGATGGTCTCCGAGCTGGTCACCAACGCCTGCCTGCACGCCTCCGGCGGCCCGCGCGAACTGCGGCTCCACTGGGACGGCGCCCGGCTGCGGGTGGAGGTCGCGGACGCCAGCCCCGTACCGCCGCGGCTGCGCCCGTTCGCCGGCGCCGGCCGACCGGGCGGGCACGGGCTGCGGGTGGTGGACCGGCTCGCCGACGCCTGGGGCTTCCGGCCCGACGACGGCGGGAAGCTGGTCTGGCTGGAGGTGCCGCGCCCGCCGGCCCTGACGGCGGCCGGTTCGGACGGGGAGCCGCAGCGGCCCGAATGACCGCCCCCTTCCCCGCCCGGGGGTTTCCGGCGCTCCGCAGCGGACAGCCGCATGGATGTGAGCGCCGGCATCGGCCCGAGCCCGGTCCTCACCGAGCGAGAGGAGCCCGAGCCATGACGCGGCGCCCGTCGAAGTGCGGCAGTCCGACCGTCGACCGGGCCGAGGGGCTGACGGTCGAGATCCGGCCGTGGGCCCTGGGCACCGTCCTGGTGCTGCTCGGCGAACTGGACCTCGACTCCAGCGCGGACCTGCGGGCCGCGCTGAACCGGACCTTCGCCGAGCCGGCCGGCGTGGTCGTGATGGACTGCGCCGGACTGGAGTTCTGCGACTCCACCGGGCTCAACGCCCTGCTGCGGGCCAAGGCCCGGGCGGCGGTGGACGGCAGCCGGATCGAGCTGGCCCGGCCCCGGCCGCTGATCCTGCGGATGCTCGAACTCACCGGCGCCACCGACGCCTTTCCGATCCGCGAGACCGTACCGGGCTGAGGCCGGTGGGGCCGCTGGAGCCTGCCGCCCCCCAGCCCGGGCCCGTCCGCCCCGAGTGCCGCCGCCCGGCCCCGGGCGCGTCCGCCCCGAGTGTCGCCCCCGGCCCGCGGTGGCACAGTGGGAGCAGGGCGGCAGCCCGTCGCCCTCGGGTCCGAGGTGCCCGGACGGCGCACCCCGGCCGTGCGAGCGATCCGGACGGTGGGCGGATGGACGAGCACCCGGTAGCCGCAGCCCCCGCGGCCGACCCGGCCGAGCAGGCACTGCGGCAGCTGCTCGCCGGGCTGACGGCCGTGCGCGACGGGGACTTCCGGACCCGGCTCGCCCCGGACCGGCCGGGGGTGCTGGGGGAGATCGCCGAGGTCTTCAACGGCATGGCCGACCAGCTGGCCCGGGTGACCGCCGAGGTGACCAGGGTGGCCCGGGAGGTCGGCAGCGACGGGCGGCTCGGCGGCCAGGCGCAGGTACCGGACGCGACCGGGACCTGGCTGGAGCTGACCGACTCGGTGAACGCGATGGCCGGCAACCTGACCTGGCAGGTGCGCAACATCGCCCAGGTCACCACGGCGGTCGCGCGCGGCGACCTCACCCAGAAGATCGAGGTGGACGCGCGCGGCGAGATCCTGGAGCTCAAGAGCACCGTCAACACCATGGTGGACACCCTGTCCTCGTTCGCGGACGAGGTGACCAGGGTGGCCCGGGAGGTCGGCACCGAGGGCCGGCTCGGCGGCCAGGCGCAGGTGCCGGGCGTCGCCGGGACGTGGCGCGACCTGACCGACTCGGTGAACGCGATGGCGGGCAACCTGACCTGGCAGGTGCGCAACATCGCCCAGGTGGCGACCGCCGTGGCCGAGGGGGACCTCACCCAGAAGATCTCGGTCGCCGCCCGCGGGGAGATCCTGGAACTCAAGACGACCATCAACACGATGGTCGACCAGCTCTCCTCGTTCGCGGACGAGGTGACCAGGGTGGCCCGGGAAGTGGGCACCGAGGGCCGGCTCGGCGGCCAGGCGGACGTCCGGGACGTCTCCGGCACCTGGCGGGCTCTCACCGAGTCCGTCAACGTCATGGCCGACAACCTCACCGCCCAGGTCCGTTCGATCGCCGAGGTGACCACCGCCGTCGCGGAGGGCGATCTGACCCAGAAGATCCGGGTCGACGCGCGCGGCGAGATCCTGGAGCTGAAGGAGACCATCAACACGATGGTCGACCAGCTGTCCTCCTTCGCGGACGAGGTCACCAGGGTCGCCCGGGAGGTCGGCACCGCCGGGAACCTGGGCGGCCAGGCCACCGTGCGGGGAGTCTCCGGGACGTGGAAGGACCTCACCGACAACGTCAACGTGATGGCCTCCAACCTGACCGGCCAGGTCCGCTCGATGTCCGAGGTGGCGACCGCGGTGGCACGCGGCGACCTCTCCCGGAAGATCACCGTCGAGGCCGAGGGCGAGGTCGCGGCCCTCGCCGCCGCCATCAACACCATGGTGGACACGCTGTCCGCCTTCGCCGACGAGGTCACCAGGGTCGCCCGCGAGGTCGGCATCGAGGGCATCCTGGGCGGCCAGGCCCGGGTGCCCAACGTCGCCGGGACCTGGAAGGACCTCACCGACAACGTCAACTTCATGGCGCACAACCTGACCAGCCAGGTGCGCAACATCGCCCAGGTCACCACCGCCGTCGCCGACGGCGACCTGACCCGCAAGATCGACGTGGACGCGCGCGGCGAGATCCTGGAGCTCAAGACCACCGTCAACACGATGGTCGACCAGCTGTCCTCGTTCGCCGCCGAGGTGACCAGGGTGGCCAGGGAGGTCGGCAGCGAGGGCCGGCTCGGCGGGCAGGCCCGGGTGGAGGGCGTCTCCGGCACCTGGAAGCGGCTCACCGAGAACGTCAACGAGCTGGCCGGCAACCTCACCCGGCAGGTCCGCGCCATCGCCGAGGTCACCAGCGCCGTCGCGGCCGGAGACCTGACCCGCTCGATCAGCGTGGACGCCTCCGGCGAGGTCGCCGACCTCAAGGACAACATCAACGCGATGGTCGGATCGCTGCGCGAGACCACCCTGGCCAACCAGGAGCAGGACTGGCTCAAGAGCAACCTGGCCCGCTTCTCCGCCGCCATCCAGGCCCGGCGGGACATCCGCGCCGTCGCCGGGATGATCACCGACGAGCTGACCCCGCTGGTCGGCGCCCAGTACGGCGCGTTCTTCCTCGCCGAGGAGGGCGCGGACGGCACCGAACTGGCCCTGATCAGCGCCTACGGCCGCCCGGCCGGGGAGCAGCGGCGGCTGCGGCTGGGGGAGTCCCTGGTCGGCCAGGCCGCCCGGACCCGGCGGACCGTCGCCGTGGACGACCTGCCGCCCGGCTACGCCACCGTCTCCTCCGGAGCGGGCGGCGCCGACGCCCGCTCGCTCGTCGTCCTGCCGATCGCCCTGGAGGAGTGGCTCATCGGCGTGCTGGAGTTCGCCTCGGTCCACCCGTTCACCCAGGTCCACCGCGACTTCCTGACCCAGTTCGCCGAGGCCTGCGGGGTCAACCTCGGCAACCTGCTGGCCAACGCGCGCACCGACGAGCTGCTCGGCGAGTCCCAGCGGCTCACCGCCGAACTCCAGTCCCAGTCGAAGGAGTTGCAGGAAGGACAGGAGGAACTGCGCCGCTCCAACGCCGAACTGGAGGACAAGGCCGCGCTGCTCGCCCAGCGCAACCGGGACATCGAGGCGAAGAACCTGGAGATCGAGCAGGCCCGCCAGGAACTGGAGGAAAGGGCACAGGAGTTGACCCGGACCTCGATGTACAAGTCGGAGTTCCTGGCCAACATGAGCCACGAGCTGCGCACCCCGCTGAACAGCCTGCTCATCCTCGCCCAGCTGCTCGCCGAGAACAGCGGCGGCAACCTCACCCCCAAACAGGTCGAGTACGCGGGCGTCATCCACTCGGCCGGCACCGACCTGCTCCAGCTCATCAACGACATCCTGGACCTCTCCAAGGTGGAGGCCGGGAAGATGGACCTGTCCATCGAGCCCTTCGCGGTGCGCGAACTGCTGGAGTACGTGGAGTCCGGCTTCCGGCCGCTGGCCGACCAGAAGGGGCTCGCCTTCGAGGTGGCCGTCGACCGGGCCGTGCCGGAACGGATCGTCACCGATCAGGCGCGGCTGCGCCAGGTGCTGCACAACCTGCTCTCCAACGCCGTCAAGTTCACCGACACCGGCCGGGTCGAGCTGCGGATCGAACGCGTCGAGGAGGCCGAGCTGCCGCCCGGACTCGGGCGCGCGCCCGCCGCGGTGGCCTTCCACGTCGACGACAGCGGGATCGGCATCGACCCGGCCCACCTGGACACCATCTTCGGAGCCTTCCAGCAGGCCGACGGCTCCACCGCGCGGCGCTACGGCGGCACCGGCCTCGGCCTGTCGATCAGCCGGGAACTCGCCCGGCTGCTCGGCGGCACCATCACCGTCCGCTCCGCGACGGGGCAGGGCAGCCGGTTCACCCTGTACCTGCCGCTGGGCGATCAGGCGGCGGCGGTGACGACGGGCGACACGCCGGTGCTCGGGAACGGGGGCGACGAGAGCCCCCCGGCGGTCGAGAGCCCCGCGGCGGTGGAGAGCCCCTCGGCGGTGGAGGAGACCGGGGAGACCGGGGAGAGCGAGGAGAGCGACGCGCCCCCGGCCGTGGCGGGACCGCTCGTCGGACGGACCGTGCTGATCGTCGACGACGACATCCGCAACGTCTTCGCGCTCACCGCAGCCCTGGAACGGCACGGGCTGACCATCCTGCACGCCGCCGACGGCCGCGCCGGGCTCGACCAGCTGCGCGCCCACCCGGAGACCGACCTGGTGCTGATGGACGTCATGATGCCCGAACTGGACGGCTACGCCGCCATCGCGGAGATCCGCGCCGACGCCCGCTTCGAGCGGCTGCCGGTCGTCGCCGTCACCGCCAAGGCCATGCCCGGCGACCGGGACCGCAGCCTGGCCGCCGGGGCGGACGACCACATCACCAAGCCGGTCGACACCGGCCGGCTGCTGGAGCGGATGCGGGAATGGCTGGACGCGTCATGACGGCTCCCCGGCGCGGGGGAACCGCGGCCCGGCACTCGGGCACCGCGGCTCGTCGGGCCGGCACCGCGCCCCGCCCCGACGGCACCGCGCCCCGGCCCCGGGGCGCGCCGTGACCGCCGGGCCCGAGTCCGCCGAGCAGGAGTCCGCGGGGCAGGAGCCCTCGGCGCAGGAGGCCGCGGAGCGCACCGCCCGGGCCCTGGCCGAGACCGTCCGTCGTCTCCGGGCGGCCGCCGCCCGGGCGCACGCCGAGGCGCGGACCAGGGCAGCCGTCGACCTCGCCACCGGCATCCTGGCCGAGCGGCTCGGCCTGCCCGTCGCCGAGGCCGCCGCGCACCTCGCCCGGCTGGCCCGGGAGTCGGGCGTGCCGGTGCTCGTCCTGGCGACGGACATCGCGCGCCTCCCGGAGCCGGGAACGGAACCGGAACTGGAACCGGGACAGGGCCCGCGAACGGACCCGGACGGCGGACCCGGACCGGCGGCCTTCGGCCTCCCCGCCGCCGAACCGCCCGAGGCCGGCCCGCCCGTCGCGCCCGCACTCGCCTCCGCGCCCGACCTGGAGCACGCCGCCCGGGCCGTGCTGGACCAGGCCGCGGCGGCGTTCGGCGTCCGCGCCGTGGCCGTCTGGCAGCGGCTGCCCGGCGGCGCGCTCGCCCTCGCCGCGCACGCCGGGCTCCGTGCCGAGGAGGCGGCCGGCTGGTTCCGGGTGCCGCCCGGCGTCCCCACCCCGGCGCAGCTGGTCGTCGGCGGGGGAGCCGAGCTGTGGCCCGGTGAACCGGGGGCGGACGGTCCCTCGGTCGGCGGCGCCGCCGACCGGGCGGTCGTCCCGCTGCTCGACCGGCGCCGCCGCACGGGCGCGCTGGAGCTGCTCTGGCCGGCCACCGGCCCCGATTCCGCCCCGGTGCTCGGCCCGGCCCGGCGCCGGGGCCTGTACGCCCTCGCCGACCTCTGCGCGACCCTGCTCGGCCCACCCCCGGAGCCCGTGCCTCCCGAGCGGGCCGACGACCTCCTGGACGGTCTGCTCACCCCCGCGCTGCTGCTGGCCCCCGTCCTGCGGGCCGAGCGGATCGCCGACTTCACGGTGGTCCGGGTCAACGCCCGGTTCCGCGACCCGCTCGGCCGGCCCCGGGAGGCACTGGAGGGCGCCTCGCTGCTGGAGACCTACCCGGTCGCCTCGGCCGCCGGGCTGCTCGACCGGCTGCTGCGCGCGTACGAGACGGGCGTGCCGTCGACCGCCGAGCGGGTCCGGCTGGCCTTCCGGGAGCAGGGGCCCGCCGTCCCGGTGGCCGTGCTGCTCTCGGTCGTCCCGCTCGGCGGCCGGGTGCTGGTCTGCTGGCGGCTGGACGACGAGCGGGAGGAGGACGAGCACGCCGCCCTGCTGCGCCAGGCCCAGCGGCTGGCCCGGGTGGCCGGGTTCGAGGAGCGCCCCGCCGAGGGCCGGATCCGCTGGAGCGACGGGCTGCGCGAGCTGTACGGGCTGCCGCCGGACGCCTCGCCCGTACCGCTGGACCGGCTCGTGCGGCACACCCACCCGGACGACCGGCCGGCGGTCCGGCGGCTGCTGGACACCGTCCGGCACCACCACCGCACCGCCTCCGCGGTGGTCCGGCTGGACCGCCCGGACGGCACCCACCGCTTCACCCGGGTGATCGCGGAGCCGGTGGTGGACGAGACCGGCCGGCTCGTCGCCGTCCGCGGCGCCTACCACGACGTCTCCGCCCAGCACTGGACGGAGGTCGCGCTCGGCGCCACCCGGGAGCGGCTGGCCGACAGCGAGCAGGAGTCGGCCGAGCGGGCGCAGCTGGCACTGCGGCTGCAGCAGGCGATCCTGCCCGCCGCCCCGCCCCCGCTCGCCGTCACCGGCCTGCACGCCGCCGTCCGCTACCGGCCCGCGGCCCAGCGCGACCGGGTCGGTGGCGACTGGTACGACGTGCTGGTGCTGCCCGACCGGCGGGTGCTGCTCGCGGTCGGCGACGTGGCCGGGCACGGCGTCGGCGCGGCCACCGGGATGGTCGCGCTGCGGCACGCGCTGCGCGGCCTCGCCGTCACCGGGGCCGGCCCGGGCCGGCTGCTGGAGTGGGCCAACACCGTGGCCCTGCGCGAACCGGGCCAGGTCACCGCGACGGCCGTCTGCGTGCTGGTGGACCCGGTCGGCGGCGAACTGCGCTGGGCCCGGGCCGGCCACCTGCCGCCGATCCGGCTCGGCGCGGACGGCGCCCAGGTGCTGCCGCTGCCGCACGGCGTGCTGCTCGGCGCGCTGGACGACGCCGAGTACGAGGAGCGCACCGCCAGGCTCGACCCGGGTGACGTCCTGCTGCTCTACACCGACGGGCTGGTCGAACGCCGGGACCGCCCGGTGGAGGAGTCGGTGGAACAGCTGCTCCGGGCGGCCGGCGCCCCCGGCCCGGACCTGGAGCAGTACCTGGACCGGCTGCTCGAACTCAGCCCCGCCGACACCGACGACGACACCTGCCTGATCGCCGTCCAGACCGAGTAGGCAGGGCGGCTGCGCGGTCCCGTACGCCGGATGCGAGGGTGGGCCTCGTGAACGAGACGATCATGGCAGCCGCCCGCGAACGAGCCGCCGGACACCGGCGCCGGTTCGACCTCCGCTTCGAGGCCTACTTCGCGGCCCTGCCGGAGCGCCTCGACACGCCGTCGCTCAGCCGCTTCACCCCGCGCTGCCTGGAGCTGCTGCGGGACCTCTCACTGCGCGGCGGCAAGCGGCTGCGGGTCGCCCTGCTGTACGAGGCGGCCCGCCTGGTGACCACCGACCCGGTGCCCGGCCTGGCGGAGGCCGCGCTGAGCATCGAGCTGCTCCAGACGCACGGGCTCGTCCACGACGACATCATCGACGACGCGCCCGTACGCCGCGGCGGCCCCTCCACCTACTACGCGTACCGCCGGGAGTTCCCGGAGGCGGACCGCACCGCGCTCGGCCTGGCCGTCCTGGCCGGGGACCTCGCCGCCTTCCTCTCGATGCGGGTCCTGCTGGAGGCGGACGTCCCCGCCGAGCTGCGCCAGGCGATGCTGGAGGTGCAGCTGAACGCCGGTGCCGAGACGGTCGCCGGCCAGATCCTCGACCTCGAACGCGACTTCCTGCCGCTCCCGGACGAGGAGTTCCTGCACACCGTCTGCGAGTACAAGTCGACCCGCTACTCCGTCCTCGCCCCGCTGCGGCTGGGGCTGCTGGCCGCCGGCGAGGACGTGGCCGAACACGACGCACGGCTGCGCCGCTACGCGACCCCGGTCGGCATCGGCGGCCAGCTGCGCGACGACTACCTCGACCTGTTCGGCGACGAGGACGCCACCGGCAAGTCCACCGGCGCCGACCTCCGCGCGGGACGCCGCAGCTACGCCGTGAGCGCCCTGCTCGCCCGCGCGGACGAGGCGCAGCGGGCCGTGGTGGAGTCCGCGCTCGGTGACCCGCACTGCCCGGCCGATGAGGTCGAGCGGGTCCGCGAGCTGGCCCGGCGGCTGGGCGTGGACCGGAAGCTCCGCGCCGACATGCGCCGCTGCGCCGACGCGGCCCGCGCCGAAGCCGAGAGCTGGCGCCCGCACTGGCGGGAGGAGGCGGTGGCCTTCTTCGAGGGCCTGCCGCCGGCGAACGTGGTGCCGGGCGGGTGACCCGGGCGGCCCGGTCCGCGCCGAGCGCGTGGGGACCGGGCCCGGACGGCGGGGGGTCAGCCCGCCGCGTCGTGGGCGAGGCGGGCGCCGGCGCGGACCAGCCACTGGCGGGCGTGCTCCCGGGCGGAGGCCGGGTCGCCCGCGAGCGCGGCGAGGGTCAGCACCCGGTCGTCGGCCGACTCGCCCGCGACGATCCGGGCGGGGACGCCGGCCCGGGCGGCCCGGGCGAGGACCTCGCCGACCGCCTTGCCGCGCAGGCTGGTCGCGTCGTACCGGCCCTCACCGGTGATCACCAGATCCGCCGCGGCGATGTCCCGGTCGAGGCGGAGGAGGTCGGCGACGGCGGCCGCGCCGGGGCGGATGACGGCGCCCCAGGCGGCCGCGAGGCCGTAGGCGGTGCCGCCCGCCGCACCGGCGCCGGGCCGCGCCGGGTCCGCGCCGAGGAGCGCGGCGAGCCGGTTGAGGCCCTGGTCGAGCAGGGCGACCTCGCTCGGGTCCGCGCCCTTCTGCGGGCCGTAGACGGCGGCGGCGCCGTCCGGGCCGAGCAGCGGATTCGTGACGTCGGTGAGCAGCACCACGCCGTCGGGCGGCGCCGGGCGCAGGCCCGTGGCGTCGACCCGGTGGGCCCGCGGCAGTGCTCCGCCGCCGTCGGGGAGCTCCCGGCCCCGCGCGTCGGTCAGCCGCAGGCCGAGCGCCGCGAGCAGGCCGCTGCCTCCGTCGGTGGAGGCGGAGCCGCCGAGGGCGACCGCCAGTCGGCGCGCGCCCGCGTCGAGGGCCGCCGCGACGGTCTCGCCGGTGCCCCGCGTGGTCGCGGTGAGCGGCGCGGGGCGGGACATCAGGGGCAGCCCGCTGGCGACGGCGAGTTCCACCAGCGCGGTGCCGTCGGGCAGGAGGGCGTACCGCCCGGCGACCGGCCGCCCGTCGGGGCCGGTGCAGCCGGGGACCTCGTGCTCGGTGGTGCCGGGCAGGGCGGCCGCGGGGGGGGGGGGGGGGGCCTCCCCCCCCTCTGCCACCCGCCGCCCGACCCCCCCCTCCCCCCACCCCCCCAAA
>NZ_JBHVJT010000030.1:29772-43098 GCF_042798815.1 Kitasatospora sp. NPDC057738
TGCCGGGCAGGGCGGCCGCGACGGCGGCGATGGTGCCCTCGCCGCCGTCGGCCATCGGACGCGCGATCAGCTCGTCGCCCGGCCGCACCGAGCGCCAGCCGTCGGCCAGCGCCCGGGCGGCGTCGGTCGCCGTGACCGTCCCCTTGAAGGAGTCCGGGGCGAGGACGACCCTCATGCGCCCGCCACGTGGGCCCGGTGGCGCTCGACCACCGTCGCGAGGGTCTGCTCCCCGGGGGTGTCCCAGATCTCCTGGTTGAAGATCTCGGTCTCGATCCAGCCGGTGTAGCCGGCGGCCGTGACCATGGCCGTCAGCGCGCCGAAGTCGATGTGGCCGTCGCCCACGTGCCCCCGGCCGAGCAGGGTGTCGGCGGGCAGCGGCAGCGTCCAGTCGCAGACCTGGTACGAGGCGATCCGGGCACCCGCCCGGGCGACCTGCGCGGCGAGGTCCGGGTCCCACCACACGTGGTAGCTGTCGACGACGACGCCGACCTGCTCGACGGGGTGGCGCTCGGCCAGGTCGAGGGCCTGGCCGAGGGTGGAGACGACGGCCCGGTCGGCGCAGAACATCGGGTGCAGCGGTTCGATCGCCAGCCGTACGCCCAGGTCACCGGCGTACGGGGCGAGTTCGGCCAGCCGGTCGGCGACCCGCTCCCGGGCCCCGGCCAGGTCGCGGCTGCCCGCGGGCACCCCGCCGACGACCATCACCAGGGTGTCGGTGCCGAGTTCGGCCGCCTCCTCCAGGGCGCGGAGGTTGTCGGCGAGCGCCGCCCGGTGGGCGTCCGGCCCCTCGGCCGTGAGGAAGCCGCCCCGGCACAGGCTGCTGACGGCCAGTCCCGCCTCGCGGACCAGCCTGGCCGCGGAGGCGACGCCGACCTCCTCCACCTTGTCGCGCCAGAGCCCGATCGCCGGGACGCCGGCCGCCACGCAGCCGCGCACCGCCTCCGGCAGGCTCCAGCCCTTGGTGGTGATCTGGTTCAGCGAGAGCCGGTTCACGCCTCCACCCCCGCCACCGCGAGGAACCGCCGCATCCGGTGCGCCGCCAGCTCCGGATCGGGCAGCACCCCGGCGGCGTCCGCCAGCCGGAACAGCTCCACCAGGTGGACGACGGAACGGCCGCTCTGCGCCCCGCCGACCATGGTGAAGTGGCTCTGGTGGCCGGCCAGCCAGGCGAGGAACACGATGCCCGTCTTGTAGTGGTACGTCGGCGCCGCGAACAGGTGGCGGGCCAGCGGGAGGGTGGGGGCGAGCAGCGCGTCGTACCGGTCGAGGTCGCCGGCGTCCAGGGCGTGCAGCGCGGCCGCGGCGCGGGTGGCGATCGGGTCGAAGACGCCCAGCAGCGCGTGGCTGTGGCCGAGTTCGTCGCCGCGGACGAGCCGCGGGTAGTCGAAGTCGTCGCCGGTGTAGAGCCGGACGCCCTCGGGCAGGGCGCGGCGCAGGGCGATCTCCCGCTCGGCGTCGAGCAGGGAGACCTTGATGCCGTCGATGCCGGCGCGGTGCTCCCGGATCAGCGCGAGCACCGTCCCGGTGGCCGTGTCCGGGTCGGCGGAGCCCCAGTAGCCGGCCAGCGCCGGGTCGAACATCTCGCCGAGCCAGTGCAGGATCACCGGCCGACCGGCCTGGGAGATCAGCCGGCCGTAGACCCGGAGGTAGTCCTCCGGCCCGCGGGCCCGTGCGGCCAGGGCGCGGCTGGCCATCAGGACGGGCTGCGCGTCGGCCTCCTCGACCACCGCGAGCTGCTCCTCGTAGGCGGCCGTGATGTCTGCGAGGCCCGTGGCCGGGCCGGTGAGCTGGTCCGTGCCGACGCCGCAGGCGAGCCGGCCGCCGACGGCGCGGGCCTCCGCGCCGGAGCGGACGATCAGCTCCCGGGTGGCGGCCCAGTCCAGGCCCATGCCGCGTTGGGCGGTGTCCATGGCGTCGGCGACGCCGAGGCCGAGGGACCAGAGGTGGTGGCGGAAGGCGAGGGTGGCGTCCCAGTCGACGGCGGCCGGGGCGCCGGGGGCGTTGCCGCCGAGCGGGTCGGCGACGACGTGCGCGGCGGCGAAGGCCGTGCGCTCCTTCGGCGGGTGCGCCGGGATGTCCAGCGGCTCGGGGGTGCTCAGCCGGTGGCGGCCGTGGCCGGGAAGGTTCAGCTCGGTCATCGGATCTCCAGCTCGGGAACGTTCAGGCGGCGGCCCTCGCGGGCGGAGCGCAGGCCGAGTTCGGCCAGCTGGACGCCCTTGGCGCCCTCCAGCAGGTCCCAGGTGTACGGGGAGCCGGTGACGACGTGTCGCAGGAAGAGCTCCCACTGGGCCTTGAAGCCGTTGTCGAACTCGCGGTTGTCCGGGACCTGCTGCCACTGCTCGCGGAACCGCTCGGTGGCCGGCAGGTCCGGGTTCCACACCGGCTTCGGGGTGGTGGCCCGGTGCTGGATCCGGCAGTTGCGCAGCCCGGCGACGGCGCTGCCCTCGGTGCCGTCGACCTGGAACTCCACCAGCTCGTCGCGGTCGACCCGGACGGCCCAGGAGGAGTTGATCTGGGCGGTGATCCCGCCCTCCAGCTCGAAGACGCCGTAGGCGGCGTCGTCGGCCGTCGCCGGGTAGGTCCGGCCCTGCTCGTCGACCCGCTCGGGAATGTGGGTGGCGGTGTGCGCGTACACCGAGCGGACGGGTGCGATGACCTGGTCCAGCACGTACCGCCAGTGCGGGAACATGTCGAGGATCATGCCGCCGCCGTCCTGGGCGCGGTAGTTCCAGGAGGGGCGCTGCGCGTCCTGCCAGTCGCCCTCGAACACCCAGTAGCCGAACTCGCCGCGCACCGACAGGATGCGGCCGAAGAAGCCGCCGTCCACCAGTCGCTTGAGCTTGAGCAGGCCGGGCAGGAAGAGCTTGTCCTGCACGGCGCCGTTGCACACCCCGGCCTCCCGGGCCAGCCGGGCCAGTTCGAGTGCGGCGTCGAGGGACTCCGCGGTCGGCTTCTCGGTGTAGACGTGCTTGCCGGCCGCGATGGCGGTGCGCAGGGCCGGCTCGCGGGCCCGGGTGATCTGGGCGTCGAAGTAGATCTCGGCGAGCGGGTGGGCCAGCGCCTCGTCCAGCGAGGTGGTCCAGTGCGTCAGGCCGTGGCGGTCCGCCAGTTCCCTGAGCTTGCGGGCGTCGCGGCCGACCAGGATCGGTTCGGGCCACAGTGTGTCGCCGCCCTCCAGGGGGAGTCCGCCCTGCTCGCGGATGGCCAGGATCGAGCGCACCAGGTGCTGGCGGTAGCCCATCCGGCCGGTGACGCCGTTCATCACGACGCCGATCACTCTCTGCGTCACTCTCTGGGTCATGCGTGGTCCTCCGCGTCCTGTGCGGTCAGTGCCGGCAAGGGGAAAGCGCTTTCCCGGAGGTTATGGAGATATGCTTCGCACGTCAATGCAGGTGGTGGAGGAAAGCGGGGAACGGTCGATGGGTGTCACCCTCAGTGAGGTCGCCCGTCACGCCGGGGTCTCGCTCGCGACGGCCTCCCGGGCGCTCAACGGCTCGGCCCGGACGGTCGGCGGGGAACTGGCCGCGAAGGTCCGGGCCAGCGCCGACGCCCTCGGGTACCTGCCGAACGCCCCCGCCCAGGCGCTCGCCCGGGCCGCCACGGCCAACGTCGGCGTGCTCCTGCACGACGTGGCCGACCCGTACTTCGCGGCCATCGCCCGCGGGGTCTCCGACGCCGCCGGGCGGGCCGGGCTGCTCCCGCTGGTGATCAACACGGACGGGGAGCCGGAGACGCAGGTGCGGGGCATCCGCATGCTGCACGGCCAGCGCGTGCGGGCCATCGTCCTGGCCGGCTCCGCCCACACCGACCCGGCCGCCGTCCGGGCCGTCGACGCGGCGCTCGCCGACTACCGGGCGGACGGCGGGCGGATCGCCACCATCACCGACCACGGCCCCGGCTACGACGCCGTCCTGCCGGACAACCGCGGGGGCGCGGCCGACCTGACCCGGGCTCTGCTGGGCCTGGGGCACCGCGAGTTCGCGGTGATCACCGGGCCGGAGCGGCTGCGGGTGCCGATGGAGCGGCTCGCCGGGGTGCGCGAGGCGCTCGCCGAGGCGGGCGTCGAGCCGGCCGAAGGGGCCGTCCAGCACGTGGAGTTCACCCGCGCCGGGGGCCGCGAGGCGGTGCGGCGACTGCTCGACCGCCCGCAGGCCGAGTGGCCGACCGCCGTGCTGGCGCTGTCCGACGTCTGCGCGATCGGTGTGCTCGGCGAACTGCGCGCGCGGGGGGTCGACGTGCCCGGCCGGATGTCCGTGGCCGGCTTCGACGACATCCCGTTCGCCGCGGACGTGGCGCCGGCGCTCTCGACGGTACGGATGCCGCTGGAGCGGCTCGGCGCGAGTGCCGTCACCCTGGCGCTGGAGTCCGACGGGGGCGGGCGGCCCGTCCGGCAGGCCCTGCCGACCGAGGTCGTGCTGCGGGGGAGCACCGGGGCGGCGCCTGCGCGGGACCGGTGAACGGGGGAGCGGTCGGCCGGGCGACGGTGCCGGACGCCCGGTGAGCGGGCGGTCCGGGCGGTTCGGGCGGTTCGGGCGGGTTTTCGCAGGCCGGGAACGCGGGATGGCCTGACCGGACGATCGGCCGACCGGTACGGTGGGTCTGATCGACTCGGCACATCTGTGTTCGTTCGATCGAATTTCGATTGAACGAGCCAGATTGATCAGATGCCGTGCGGCACGGGGCACGGGGCACGCAGGAGGAAGCCATGACCATCACGGCCGAGGAGCGTCGGTCCCGGATCCTGGAGGTCGTGCGCGACCTCAGGACGGTACGCGTGGTGGACCTCGCCGCCCGGATGGGCCTCTCGGCCGTCACCGTCCGCCGCGACGTCGCGGTGCTCGCCGACGACGGGCTGCTCCAGCGCTCGCACGGCGCCGTCTCGCTGCCGCGCGCCAAGCCCACCGCGACCGAGGGCGCCGACCGGGTCCTGGGCATGCTCGTCCCCACCGTCGGCTCGTACTTCGACGAGGTGGTCGGCGGCGCCCGCTCGGCCGCCGCGGACGCCGGTGCGCGCCTGGTGCTCGCCATCGCCCCGTACGAGTCGGCCGACGACCGCGCCCAGGTCGGGCAGCTGCTCGACTCCGGGGTGGACGGCCTGCTCCTCACCCCCAACTGGCGTCCGGCCGGCGGCGAGGACCGGCTGTGGACCGGGGGGCTCCCGGTGCCCGCCGTGCTCGTCGAGCGCCGCCCGCCCGCCGACGGCGAGGGCGCGCCGCTGGACTCCGTCGGCTCGGACCACCGGCACGGCGTCCTGCTCGCCCTGCGCCACCTGGTCGCGCTCGGGCACGGCTCGGTGCTGCTGGTCGCCCGGGAGGACACCTGGACGGCGCACCAGGTCCGGGCCGGCTACGCCGAGGGGACGGCGCTGCTGGGGCTGGAGCCGCAACCGGTGATCGACATCCGCCGCCCCGGCGTCGACTCCGAGGCCGTCGCCGAGCGGATCGCCGAGGCCGCCGCCCGGGGCGTGCGGGCCGTGCTGGTCCACAACGACCAGGACGCCATCCAGCTGCCGCCGCTGCTGCGGGCCCGGGGCCTCCAGGTGCCGGACGACGTGGCGCTGATCGCGTACGACGACGTGTTCGCGGCCCTCGCCGCGCCGCCGCTGACCGCTGTCGCGCCGCCGAAGCGGGCCGTGGGCGCGGCCGCCGTGGAGCTGCTGCTGCGCCGCCTGGACCTCGGCGGCTCGCTGCCCGTGCACCGCCTCGAACTGCTGCCCTCACTGGAGATCCGCACCTCCTGCGGGGGCGCGGGCGCGGCCGGCTGAGGCGCGGCCGGGCGGAGCCCCGGGGTGTCCCGGCCGCTCCGCCCGGCCCGCCCCGCTCTCAGGCCGCGAGCCGGGTGAGGTAGGCCGCGCCGGGGCCCAGCAGCCCGGGCAGCGGGGCGGCGGCCGGGTACCAGGGCGCCTCGTACTCCCATGACACCCAGCAGTCCGCCGGCAGGGCGCGCACGCACTCGGCGATCGGCAGCACGCCCGCCCCGAGCGCGACCGGGGTGAGGTCGTCGTCGCTCGCGACGTCCTTGACCTGGACGTAGCCGAGGTGGGGCGCGAGCGCGGCCAGGCTCTGCGCCGGGCTCTCGCCGGCCAGCCGGGTGTGCAGCAGGTCCCACAGCGCGCCGACGGCCGGATGCCCGACGAGGTCGAGCACGCGCGCCACGTCGCGCCCGGAGCGGTGCGAGTCGTGGGTCTCCAGCAGGATGCGGACGCCGAGGGAGCGGGCGGTGTCGGCCGCCGCGGCCAGCCGCCGGGCGGCCC
Organism: Kitasatospora sp. NPDC057738; assembly: GCF_042798815.1. Classification (NCBI taxonomy): domain Bacteria; kingdom Bacillati; phylum Actinomycetota; class Actinomycetes; order Kitasatosporales; family Streptomycetaceae; genus Kitasatospora; species Kitasatospora sp. NPDC057738. Next base: position 36,026 of record NZ_JBHVJT010000030.1, read on the forward strand.
GCCGGTCGTCCTCGCCCGGCGCGGACCGCGCGCCGTGCGGGAAGACGCGCAGGTGGCGCGCCCCGAGGTCGGCGGTCAGCCGCAGGTGGTCGACCAGGGCGGCGGCCGGCCGGTCGTCGTCGCCCGGCGCGGCGACGCCGAGGTAGCAGGCCACGGCGAGCGGGGTGATCCCGTGGGCGGTGAACTCCCGTCGGGCGCTTCGCCGTTCCCCGGCCGTCAGGTCGGGGTGCACCGGTTCGCCGGGCGCGCACCGCAGTTCGAGTCCCTGCCAGTGGTGTTCGGCGGCCAGCCGGAGGACCTCGGTGAGCGGGCGGCCGGGCAGGCCCAGGGTGGAGAGGGCGAGTCGCACGGTGGTCAGTCCTCCCGGCGGACGGTGACGGAGCCGGTGGCGAGCAGGGCGGTGTGCCGCCCGCCGTCCGGCCAGCGGACGTGGAGCAGGTGGCCCCGCGGGGCCGGTTCGGTGCGGACCTCGACGGCCGCGCGGGGCGGCCGCACCGGGCCGCGGGAGAGCCGTGCGGTGCTGACGAACAGCGCGGCCGGGTCGGCGGTCCGCCCGGTGACCCGGGGTACCGCGCCGACGGCGCCGAACGCGGTGCCCGAGGGCAGCGGGTCGGTGCCGGCGCTGGTGAAGCCGCTCGCGCAGCGCAGCAGCGAGACGAGCCGCAGGCCGTCCGGCCCGGTGGCGGTGGCGGTGGCGAGCGGCCCGTCCACGGCGGTCTCGGCGGAGCCGCCGGCGACCGCCCAGCCGCTGTGCCGGACCTCGGTGCCCGGTTCGGCCCCGGCGACCAGGTGGGCGTGCACCTCGTCGGCCCCGGCGGCCAGGACGAGCGAGGTCACGACGACCCCGGGGAGTTCCGCGCCGCCCGCCCGGGGCCGGTGCTCGGAGGCGGCCCAGCCGTCGCCGGCGCCGAGCGGCCGGATCCGGCCGCGCTCGGTGAGCGTGCCGCCGACCACCAGGCCGAGGTGGTTGTCCGGCGGTCCGTCCAGTACCGGCCCGGTCGCGGTGGAGTGGGCGAGGCGCGCGTAGAGCGGGTCGTCGGGCAGCACCTCGTCCGCGGGCTGGTCGTCGCTGCCGTGGTTGTGCACCCGGACGAGGCCGTCGGCGGCGGTGGACTGGATCAGCCGGCCGGGCCGGGGGAGCGGCCGGACGGCGTCTCCGAGTTCGGCGGGTCCGGGCTGTTCGACGGCCGTCCAGACCGGGTGCTCCGGCGGCAGCAGCAGCCCGAGGAAGCCCTTGGCCGCCCAGTACGGGGAGGCGGGCCCGGAGTACGGCTGGACCATCGGCGGGTACGGCCCGTGCCAGCCGGAGGTGAGCAGGCCCTCGGCGTCGAGTGCGCCGCGGTCGAGGAAGTACCGCAGGGCGCCGGAGGCGAGGCGGCGGGTGGTGCCCGCGGACAGCGGGGTGTTCCCGCACAGGGCTCCGGCCCACAGCGGGGCCGCGGCGGCGAAGCGGTAGGTGAGCGAGCGGCCCTGGTGGACGGGGGCGCCGTCGGCGCCGAAGGCGTGCGTGCAGGCGTCGAGGTGGGCGGCGAGCCGGCCGCCGTACAGGTCGAGCAGGTGCCGGTCACCGCCCAGGTGGGCGTGGAGGACGGGGTAGAGGTGGAAGGCCCAGCCGTTGTAGTGGTCGAAGGCGCGCGGGCGCCCGTCGGTGTACCAGCCGTCGCCCCGGTACCAGGTCTCGATCCTCGCCAGGCCGCGTTCCACGGCCCGCTCCGCGGCCGCGGCGTCGATGCCCGCCTCGGCGAGGAAGCCGCCGACGGTCAGCGGGAAGAGCCACCAGTTGTTGTCCACCGGGGCCCGGTGGAGGGCCTGGGCCAGCCAGGCACCGGCCCGGGCGCGCATGTCCTCGTCCAGGCGGTCCCAGAGCCAGGGGCGGGTGATCCGCAGGGCCAGGGCGATCGAGGCGGCCTCGACCATGGCCTGGCCCCGGTCGGTGATCACCGGCCAGGAGACCGGGTCGGCGTCGGTGAGGCCGCGTTCGGCGGTGGGGCGGCGGGTGCCGGCGGCGAGCCCTTCGGCGTAGGCCGGGAGCAGTCCGTGGGGGTCGTCGCCGCGGGCCCCCGCGACGCGGAGGGCGGCCAGCAGGAACGTCCGGGCGTACCCCTCCAGTCCGTCCGAGCGGGGCCCCGACCAGCTGGGGCGGTCGCCGGGCAGTGCGATCAGGGCGTGTTCGGGGCCCGCGTGGCGGCGGACGGCGGCCAGCAGGCCGTCCGCGGCGGCCTCCCAGTGGGCCCTGGTCCAGCCGGTGAGGGGGCTGAGCGAGCGGTCTTCGGGGGGTAGCTCGATCGGGGGCATGCCGGGGCTCCTCGGTCGGTGGCGGGGGATCGTCGGTCGGTGGCGGGGATCGGATCCGGGCAGAACCCAGATCGATCGTCCATGATATTGATCAAATGATCCGAGATGACAGGGGAAAACATCACGGAAGGGGTGCTTTCCCGTAAAGAAGCCCGAACATTGCGGGGTGCGCCAGATCGAAGCGGATCATTTGATCCAGAACCCTTGACTTCGATCGAAGCGCGGTCCCAGGATGGCCCCACCCCGCACACCCCCTCCACCGGGAGACGAGCCATGTCCACCACCCCCACCCGCGTCCGCAGAGCCCCCCGTCTGGCCGCCGCCCTCGTTGCGTCCGCCCTCGGCATGACGTCCCTCGCGGCCTGCGGCAGCGACTCGTCGAGCGGTGGCTCCGAGGACGGCAAGCCCGTCGCCCTCACCTTCTGGGGCTGGGCCAAGGGCACCAAGGAGGTCGTGGCCGCCTTCAACGCCACCCACCCGAACATCCAGGTGACCTACGAGGAGATCCCCTCCGGCGTCGCCGGCGGCTACGCCAAGATCTCCAACGCGGTCAAGGCGGGCAACGCGCCCGACGTGTTCAACGTCGAGTACTCGCAGCTGCCGGACTTCGTCAGCCAGGGCGCCGTGCAGGACATCGGCAAGCTCGTCACGGACGGCGTCAAGGCCAAGTACCTGAACCAGGCCCTGGAGCTGACCACGCTCGGCGGCACCACGTGGGCCCTGCCGCTGGACGCCTCCCCGCAGGCCTTCTACTACCGCAAGGACCTCTTCGACCAGGCCGGCATCACCGCGCCGAAGACCTGGGACGAATTCCGCACCGCCGCCCGGAAGCTGAAGGAGGCCCAGCCGGACGCCCGGATCGCCACCTTCTTCCCCGACGACCCGACCACCTTCGAGGCCATGGCCTGGCAGGCCGACGCCCACTGGTTCAAGAGCTCGGGCGACGCCTGGAAGGTCGACGCCACCGGCCCGGAGAGCAGGAAGGTCGGCGACTACTGGCAGCAGCTGATCAACGACGACCTCGTCCGGGTCATGCCGTCCTTCAGCCAGCAGTGGACGGCCTCCCTGCAGAAGGGCGAGACGGCCGGCTACCTCGGCGCCTCCTGGGGCGGCGGCGTGCTCAAGGGCACCGTCCCCGACGCCTCCGGCAAGTGGGCCGTCGCCCCCGTCCCCACCTGGGACGGCAACCCCGCCAGCGGCATGGTCGGCGGCACCACCTTCGCGGTCTCCAAGAACAGCAGGAAGGCCAAGGCCGCGGTGGAGTTCGCCACCTGGGCCACCAGCACGCCCGAGGGCTTCAACGCCCGCATCGCCTCCGGCACCTCCTCGGCCTACCCGGCCGCCCCGGCCCTGGTGTCCGTCGCCCAGGCCGCCTTCAAGACGGACTTCTACGGCGGCCAGGACGTCTACGCGATCTACGCCGACGCCGCGAAGTCCATCAAGCCCGGCTGGCAGTGGGGCCCGGCCATGGGCGCCACCAACACCTCCCTCAAGGACGCCTTCGGAAAGCTCACCCAGGGCGGCACCGTCCAGTCCGCCGTGGACGCCGCGCAGCAGGCCACCGTCGCCGAGCTGAAGAACCGCGGAATCAAGGTCGCCCAGTGACCACCGCCCCGACCGACCGCGCCGTCCGCACCGCGCCCGCCCGCCCCACCGGCGGGCGGCGCCGGTCCGGGCGGTACGGCGCGCCGGCCGTGCTCCTCGCGCCGTTCCTGATCCTCTTCACCGCCTGCACGCTCGTCCCGATCGGGTACGCCCTCTACCTCAGCCTCTACACGGAGCACCGCTCCGGCCTCGGCTTCGGCGGCGTCGAGACGGTCTTCACCGGCCTCGGCAACTACACCCGCGCCCTCGGCGACCCGGCCTTCCTCGACGGCTTCTGGACCACGGCCCTGTACTGCCTGCTGTACATACCGCTGATGGTCGGCCTGTCCCTGGCGCTCGCGCTGCTCCTGGACTCCACGCTGGCCCGCGCCCGCCGCTTCTTCCAGCTCGCGCTGTTCCTGCCGCACGCGGTGCCCGGCATCATCGCCGCCCTGATCTGGATGTACCTGTACACCCCCGGCATCAGCCCGGTCATCGAGGCGCTGAACTCCGTCGGGAGCAGCCCCGACCTGCTCGGCAACCCGCTGCCCGCCGTGGTCAACATCGCGCTCTGGGAGTGGGTCGGCTACAACACCGTCATCTTCTACGCCGCGCTCCAGGCCGTCCCCCGCGAGGTGCTGGAGGCCGCGATCGTGGACGGCGCCGGCCCGCTGCGCACCGTCCTCAGCATCAAGATCCCGCTGATCCGCGCCTCGATCGTGATGGTCGGCCTGTTCACCGTGATCGGCTCCCTCCAACTGTTCACCGAACCGATGATCCTGCACGGCGCCTCACCCGGCGTCATCAGCACCTGGACCCCCAACATGTACGCCTACACCGCCGCCTTCGACCGCGGCGACTACGGCCTCGCCGCCGCCTCCTCGGTGCTGCTCGCCATCACCGCGGCCGTCCTGTCCTTCCTCGTCACCTGGGCGACCCGCACCCGCCCCGCCCGCCGGACGGAGGACTCGGCATGACCACCCTCGCCCCCGAACGCGACACCCGCCGGCGCCCGCGCGCCCCCCGGGCCGGCCGCGACCGCACCCCGCGCACGCCCTGGACGCTGTCCAGGGCCGCCGTCAACGGCGCCCTCGTGCTGGCGGCCGCCTACACGCTGCTGCCGCTCGGCTGGCTGCTCACCGCCGCCGCCAAGAACACCGGCGACCTCCTCGGCGGCCACGGCCTCACCCCGTCCAACTGGAACCTCGGCGCCAACCTGCACGCCCTCGCCACCACCGGCGACGGCATCTACTTCCGCTGGTACCTCAACTCGCTGCTCTACGCGGGCGTCGGGGCACTGCTCTGCGCCCTCGTCTGCGTCGGCGCCGGCTACGCCTTCCACGTGTACGCCTTCCCCGGCAAGGAGAAGCTGTTCGGGCTGGTCCTGCTCGGCGTGCTGGTGCCGACCACGGCCCTGGCCCTGCCGATGTACCTGCTCGCCTCCGAACTCGGCCTCGCCAACACCTTCTGGGCGGTTTTCCTGCCCTCCCTGGTGAACCCCTTCGGCGTCTACCTCGCCCGGGTGTTCTGCGCCGGCTACATCCCCGGCGAGGTGCTGGAGGCCGCCCGTACGGACGGTGCGGGCGAGCTGCGCGCCTTCTGGTCGATCGGGCTCAGGATGGTCATGCCCGGCTTCGTCACGGTGTTCCTGTTCCAGTTCACCGCGATCTGGAACAACTTCTTCCTGCCGCTGGTGATGCTCTCCGACAACCGGCTCTTCCCGGTCAGCCTCGGCCTCTACGCGTGGAACACCCAGACCCACGCGTTCCCCGAGTTCTACCCGCTGGTCGTCACCGGCTCGCTGCTGGCCGTCGTGCCGCTGGTCGTCGCGTTCGTCGCCCTCCAGCGCCACTGGAAGGCCGGCCTGACCGCGGGAAGCGTCAAGTGACCCACCAGACCGCCAACTCCACGACCGCGCCGGAGAAACACGTGTCCAATCCGCCGAACCCGACCGCTGCGAACGGGAGTTCACCCGCCTCGCCGCGCCGGCGCCCGCGCGCCCTGCTGGCCATGACCCCGGACCTCGTCGACCGGCTGGTCGACGACGAGACCATGGACCGGCTCACCACCCTCGCCCGACTCGACCCCGTGTTCGTCGTCGACGACTTCACCGGCCCCGAGGCGGCCGCCGTCCTCGCCGAGACCGAGGTGATCGTCAGCAGCTGGGGCTGCCCCCCGCTCGACGAGGCCGTCCTCGCCGCCGCGCCCCGGCTGCGCGCCGTCGTCCACGCCGCCGGATCGGTCAAGCACCATGTCACCGAGGCCTGTTGGGAGCGCGGAATCCAGGTCTCCTCGGCCGCCTGGGCCAACGCCCTGCCCGTCGCCGAGTACACCGTCGCCAACGTGCTGTTCGCCAACAAGCAGGTGCTGAGGCTCAGCGCCGACTACCGCGAACGGCGGGCCCCGCACGACTGGCAGGCCGCCTACCCCGGAGCCGGCAACTACCGGCGCACCACGGGCATCGTCGGCGCCTCCCGGATCGGTCGGCGGGTCCTCGAACTGCTCCGCCCCTTCGACCTGGAGCTGCTGCTCCACGACCCGTACGTGGACGAGGCCGAGGCGGCCGCGCTGGGCGCCCGCTCGGTGACGCTCGACGAACTGTGCGGGCGCAGCGACGTGGTGAGCGTGCACGCGCCCGAACTGCCCGGCACCCGGCACATGATCGACCGCCGCAGGCTCGCCCTGATGCGCGACGGGGCGACGCTGGTGAACACCTCCCGCGGGTCGCTGATCGACCAGGACGCCCTGGTCGAGGAGCTGGTCTCGGGCCGCCTCCACGCGGTCCTGGACGTCACCGTCCCGGAGGTGCTGCCCGCCGACTCGCCGCTCTACGACCTGCCCAACGTCCTGCTCACCCCGCACGTCGCCGGCTCGCTCGGCGGCGAGCTGCGGCGGATGGCGGCCGCGGCGGCGGACGAGCTGGCCCGCTACGCGGACGGCACCCCCTTCGCCCACCCGGTGCTGCGCGGCGACCTGGAGCGCACCGCCTGACCGGGTGACGACCCCCGTCCGGCCGTGCGCCGAAGGCCGCAGGAGTCCCCCGACTCCTGCGGCCCTCGGCGTTCCGTTGCCGAGTCCCGTGCCCGGAACGGCAGTGGGGGGGGGTTTCCCTCCCGTGGGGGGAGGCAGCCCAAGGGAGGGGGGGGGGGGGCGGAGGCCCTAAGCTCCATGCCCCCAACCGGGAGGGGTGGGGA
>NZ_JBHVJT010000030.1:43108-80183 GCF_042798815.1 Kitasatospora sp. NPDC057738
AACCCCCCTGCTCAGGCTTCGACGTATCCCCCCACCCCCCTCCCCCCCTCAGCCCCCCTCCCTCTCCCCTCCCCCATGCCTCTCCCATCACCCGCTCTCCCTCCCTTCCTCCCCCCCGCAGACCACCCCCCCCCCCCCGGGCCGGTGGAGCGGGCCGGAGCCCGCAGGCTCAGTACTCGGAGCTGGGAGCGGCGGCGAGCGGCCCGAGGTCGGGCCGGTCGCGGAGCTCGATCTCCTCGCCGTGGCCGTCCAGTTCGAGCAGCACGAGCTCGTTGGCGCCCGCCCGCCACAGCGGAGCCGGGGCGTAGAGGGTCCGCTGCGGGCCCTGCGCGGAGTAGCGGCCGAGCAGGAAGCCGTTGAGCCAGAGCAGTCCGCGGCCCCAGCCGGGCAGGGCGACGAAGGCGTCGGCGGGCTCGGTGAGCGAGGCCTCGAAGCGGTGGAAGGCCGGGTCCGCGTCGACGGCCGCATCCGCCTCCTCGTAGCGCAGGCGGCCCAGGTCGGAGAGCGGCAGGGGGCGGATCTCCCAGTCGAACAGCCGCTGGTGGCCGTGGGAGACGCCGCGGCCGATGCCCTTGCGGTCGTCCAGCAGGGGGCCGTAGTTCACCCGGCCGAGCGCCTCGACCAGGATGTCCAGCACGACGCCCTGCGGCCCGACCTCCAGCGGCAGGGTGTCCGCCGGGGCGTCGCGGTGCAGGACGCCGAGCGGCCGGCCGTCCGCGAACACGTGGGCGCGGTCGCCGATGCCGTCGATGCGCAGCGGCATGGACGGCCGGGGGCCGGAGATCCGGGTGCGGTAGTGGATGAGGCCGAGCGACTGGCCGACCTTCTCCATGGGCTCGGGGACGGGGCTGCGCACCGGCTCGGACAGGGCGTCGAGGTTCGCCAGGAGCCGCGCGGAGGCGGCGCGGCGCCGGACGCGCTGCGGAGCGGCGCGCGGGACCGGCCCGGGCAGCTCGCCCTCGGGCAGGGGGAGGTACTTGCCGATGACGGCGCGGAAGGCGTGGAACTTCTCGGTGAGTTCGCCGGCCTCGCCGATCGGGGCGTCGTAGTCGTAGCTGGTGACGGTCGGCTGGTACCCGGTGTCGAACGGGCGGGTGCCGGTGTGGTTGGCGCCGGCCCAGAAGCCGAAGTTGGTGCCGCCGTGGGCCATGTAGAGGTTGACGGAGGCCCCGGTGGCGAGGAGGTCGTCCAGTGCCCGGGCGGACTCGGCGGCGTCGCGCACGTGGTGCGGCTCGCCCCAGTGGTCGAACCAGCCGATCCAGAACTCCATGGCCGTCAGCGGGCCCTCGGGCTGGTAGCGCCGCAGCACCTCGAACCGCTCGGCGGGCCGGGAGCCGAAGGTCGCCGTGGCGAGGTGGCCCGGAACGCCGCCGCCCTGCTGCATCGCGTCCTCCGCGCCGTCCGCCGTGAACAGCAGGCAGTCGACGCCGCGTTCGAGCAGGCCGTCGCGCAGGTGGAGGAGGTACGCGCGGTCGTTGCCGAAACTGCCGTACTCGTTCTCGATCTGCACGGCCACCACCGGGCCGCCCCGGCTCGCCAGCAGCGGCAGGATCTCGGGCACGACGGCGTCGAACCAGCCGTCCACCTCGGCCAGGTAGGCCGGGTCGGCGCAGCGCAGTCGCATCCCGTCGGCGGCGAGCAGCCGGGCCGGCAGGCCACCGAACTCCCACTCCGCGCAGATGTAGGGGCCGGGCCGCAGGATGACGTCGAGGCCCTGCTGCCGGGCGAGGCGGCTGAAGCGGGCGATGTCGCGCCAGCCGGTGAAGTCGAAGGCGCCGGAGGGCAGTTCGTGGAAGTTCCAGGGGATGTAGGTATCGACGGTGTTGGCGCCCATCGCGCGCAGCCGGCGCAGGCGGTCCTCCCAGAGGTCGGGATGGACGCGGAAGTAGTGCAGGGCACCGGAGACGACGCGGTGCGGCGCCCCGTCCCGGACGTACCCGGTTTCGTCGTGGTCGAGCATCAGGGGCCAGCTTTCTGAGGGCTGCGGGAGGGGAGGCAGGGTGGCTGCCACGATGATCGAGCGTACCCAGTTCGAGGACACTTGGAAAGCGCTTTCCCTCAGGGCTTGCCGATTGCCCGCGCGGTAGGTGCGGGGGAGGAGGCGAGCGGGGCCGGGGTCACTCCTCGAAGGTGAGCAGGGTCGCCACCGTGTTGCCCTCGGCGTCCAGGCACGCGGTCGTGTTCGACCCGTCCGGGTTCGCCAGGACGCCCAGCACGGTGCCGGTGCCGGCCTCGTCCGGGAGCATCAGCCAGCCGCGCGCGAAGTCGCCCTCGACCGGCTCCACCGGCCAGTCCGCCGGGTCGATCGAGGCGCTCCGGAGGACCTCGCGGAGGTTCTCCAGCGGCCGGCCGTCGCCCCCGGCGGCGCGCGCGTGCAGGGCGGCCCAGGCGCGCCGGAGCATCGGGATGGACGGTCCGATCCAGGTGGTGCCGGGGTCGGCGTGCAGCACGGCCAGGCCGGAGGGCGTCGCCACCCGGTCGCCCCATTCCTCCGTCCGGACCGGGACGGTCCCGCAGGGGTGCACCAGGGCGGCCACCGGGAGCTCGGGCGCGTCCTCGCGCGAGACCAGGTAGACCGGCGTGCCGCCGGGCCGCATCGGGAAGCCCGTGCTCTCCGGGCCCAGCGGGTCGTAGATCGTGCCGTGGTCGGCGGTCCCCCGGACCGGGCCGATCCGCTCGATCCGCCAGCCGTCGACGCTCCACCTCTCCTCGGACGGATCGGCCAGGGCCGTGATCAGTGCGGGCAGGTACTCGACATCGTCGTAGGACATCCGGTCTTCCCCAGAACTCGTAGGTGAGGGGGAGCGTAGAGCGTGCCGCCGACACCCCGCCCGGCGCGGGCCGGGGGGCGATCCGGGTCGCCACTCGCGGCCCGCCCGCCGCTCAGGGTGGAGGCCGGCTCGTCCGAGCGGCGGGTCCGCCCGGCGTGGCGGCTCCGACCTGCGGCTGAGCGGGCTACGCCGCGGGCAGGACGCGCCGGCGCCGGCGGCGAACCTAACGTGGCGTCATGTCGACAACTCCCCGGTGGCGGAGCGCCGCGCTGCTCGCCGTGCCCATCGCCGTCCTCCTCCCGCTGACCGGCCCACAGGCCGCTTCGGCCGCCTCCCCGACCGCCGGACCGCCTTCCGTCGCCACCTCGTCGCGCCCGCCCGTGTCCGTGCCCGTGGACGTGTCCGTGCCCGTGGAGGCGGGGGCGGACGTGGGCGTCGGCGCGGGCGCGGGCGCGGGCGCGGGCCTGGGCGCGGACGCGCAGGCGGACGTGGACGCGAAGGCCGGGGCGCCGCAGGTGCCCGCGCCCACCACGCACCGGCTGATCGGTGCCGCCTCGGTCCGCCTGGTGGACACCGGCCGGCACGACCCCTGGCGGCCGGACGCCGCCACCCGCGAACTGATGGCCACCCTCTGGTACCCGGCGCAGTCCGCGCGCGGCGGGCAACTGCCCTACCTCTCCCCGGAGATGTCCACCGCCCGGTACGGCACTCCGGACCTCGGCGCCGTCGGGACGGGGGTGCGGGTCCGCACGGTGCCCGCGCCCGGGCGGCACCCGTTGGTGGTGCTCTCGCCCGGCTTCGGCTTCGACCGCTCCTCGCTCACCGCCCTCGCCGAGGACCTCGCGGCCCGGGGTTACGCGGTGGCCGCGCTGGACCACACCTACGAGACGGCCGTGCAGTTCCCCGACGGGCGGATGGAGTCCTGCCTGATCTGCGACAAGGTGGACGACCGACTGGCGGCCGAGGTCATCCGCAGCCGGGCGAAGGACATCGCCTTCCTGATCGACCGGCTGACCGCGCCCGGCCCGGGGCTCGTCCGCGGGCTGCGGATCGACGCCTCCCGGATCGGCGCGGCCGGCCACTCCATCGGCGGCGCGAGCGCCGTCGAGGCGATGCGGGTGGACGGCCGGATCCGCGCCGCCGCCAACCTGGACGGCGACTTCTTCGCCCCGCTGCCGGCCGAGGGCCTCGCCCGCCCGGTGCTGCTGCTCGGTGCGCAGCGTCACGCCGGCGAGACCCCGACGGCGAACTGGGACGAGACCTGGCAGCACCTGACCGGGTGGAAGCGCTGGCTGGACCTGCCGGAGGGCGGGCATCTGTCGTTCTGCGACGTGCACTGGCTGGTGGACGCCCTCGGCATCCGTGACCAGGTGCCTCCCGACACCGCTCCGGGGCAGTACGGCAGCATCAAGGGTGCCCGCGCGCTCGCCGCCACCCGGGCGTACCTCGGCGCGTTCTTCGACCGGCACCTGCTCGACCGCCCGGGCCGACTGCTGGACGGACCCTCGGCGGCCTTCCCGGAGGTCCGCTTCGCCAAGTAGGGCACGGCCCCGACGGGTTGGACCCATGGCGGCCGCCGCCGACCCGCCTGCCGGTGGCGGCCGGTGGGGCCGGGGGCGGCCGTGGGGCCGGTGCGGCCGGGTCAGGCGCGGCAGCGCAGCATCTCCAGTGGCGGGTGCGCGAGGAGGTCCGCCCAGAACTCCCTGCCGAACGCGCGGATGCCGGCCTCGGACACGCCCAGCGGCACCCACTCCAGGGCGGTGAACCCGGCCGCCCGCAGGCTCTCCTCGTACACCTCGCGGCGGGGGGCCGCGCCCACGATGCTGATCGGCCGCGGGTCGAGGAGCGCCGTGACCCGCACCCGCGGACCCGTCTCGATCTCCCCACCGATCGGCTCGCAGCGGAACCCGTACTCCTCCAGGGACGGACAGTCGAACCGGTAGTCCGGCTTCTGGGCGAGGACGAAGAGTTCCCCGCCCGGCACCAGGCTCCGGTGGATGGCGCGGCACATCCGCTCCATCGCCGCGATGTCCTCGGCGTAGTTGAGGCACTGCACCGCCAGGGCGATGTCGAACTGCCGGTCGAGCGGGCGTAGTTCGGCCACGTCGCCGACCTCGTAGCGCACGTCCGGCGGGTCGCGCCGCTCGATCGCCCGCGCGGCGGCGATCATCTCGACGGAAATGTCGACACCGAGGACGTCGGTGGCGCCGCGTCGCTTGAACTCCCTGCTGTAGAAGCCGGTGCCGCACGCCAGGTCGAGGATCGACCGGCCGCTCACGTCCCCGACCAGGCCGAGGAAGCTCGGCACCTCCCCGTAGCGCGTCAACGGCAGGGCCTTGAACCCCTCGAACGCCTCGCCGATCCCGTCGTACTGCTGCACGCCCATGTGCCGCCCCCTCCGGTGCGTCGTCCTGTCCGTACGTCGTCCCGCGCGCGGCCGAACACGGCCTCCGGGCTCGGAGGCCCTGCCTGCCGGGCCGCGGTCCCGGCGGAAAGTCTCCTCCGCGCCCGTCCACGGCCGTACTGGCGGATGACACAAAGAAGTCGGCCGGGCGGCGGGGTTCACAGGAGCGGGCGACCCGGTTCGCCGGGTCGGGCTCGGCCGCTCGGCCCCGGACGGCCCGCGCAGGGCCTGCCCGACAGTGCCCGTTCACCTGGCCGCCCACTTGGTCGCCTATTGATAACGGGTCTGGTCCGAAGCGCGCGGCCGAGGTCCCTCGATCCCGTGCGACAGCCGAAAGGAAAGACCATGGAACGCAGGACCCTGCTCGGCGCGACCGCCGGGGCACTGGTGCTCGGAGGCCTCGCCCAGGGGACCGCCGAGGCGGAACCCGCCGACGGCGGCGGCCTGGTGAGCACCTTCAACGTCATCAGTGACATTCAGGGCGATCTCGGCGACTTCGCCCAGGCGCTGAAGGACATCCGGGCCACCAACCCGCACGCGTCGGGCCTGGCCGTCGCCGGGGACATCACGCCGCGCGGCTACGACTTCGAGTACGCCGACGTGCGGAAGGTGCTGGAGCAGGGGCCCAAGCCCCGCGAGGTCGCCTGGGCCATCGGCAACCACGAGTTCTACGTCCCCAAGTGGGCCGACCCGAACACGCTCGCCCAGAGCACCTGGCCCAACGGCACCACCGAGGAGTCCCTCTTCCGCGGCTTCTACCGCTTCGCCGAGCGGTCCACGATCTACGCGGAGACCACCTTCGGCGGCATCCCGGTCCTGACCCTCGGCACCGAGCGCTACATGAAGTACCACGACAACTCCCTGTGGGACGAGGTGTGGATCAGCGACGCGCAGTTCCAGTGGCTGGAGGAGCGCCTGCAGTACTGGGCGCGGCGCCGGAAGCCGGTCATGGTGATCACCCACCACCCGCTGCCCGACACCGTCTCCGGTACCCGGAGCAAGATCTACATGGGCGACTACCTCCAGCCCGACCGCCTCCTCGGCCTCCTCGGGCGCCACCGCGACGTGTTCCTCTTCAGCGGCCACACCCACTGGGACCTGACCCTCTCCGACTGGTACGTGCGCCGCGTCGTGCCGGGCACCGCCAACCTCGACGGCTTCTCGGTGGTCAACACCGGCGCGGTGCAGACCGGTTTCGCCGACAACGGGCAGGGCGGCGAGGTCACCGTCCCCGGGCACTTCAACCAGGGGCTCCAGGTGGACGTGTACCGGGACCGGGTCGTCATCAGGGCGCGCGACTTCGCGACAGGCGCCTGGATGAAGCGGATATCCGTGCCGCTGTCCACGCGGATCTGACCCGCGGGCCCTCGGGCCCGAAAAACTTGCCGCCGCAGAAACATTGCTGTGGCGGCAAATTTCGTCCTACGCTGCTCGCATGGCACCTGCACCTGAGGCCCGTACCACCGGGCAGCCCGGACTCCGCGAGCGCAAGAAGCGGGAGACCCGGGTCGCGCTGAGCCGGGCGGCGATCCGGCTCTGCGTCCTGCACGGCTGGGACGCCGTGACGGTCGATCAGATCGCCGCCGAGGCCGACGTCTCGGTGCGCACCTTCCGCAACTACTTCGCCGGCAAGGCCGAGGCGATCGCCGCCAGTCACCTGGAGCGGATGCTCCGGGTCGCCGACGACCTGCTCGCCCGCCCGGCCGACGAGCTGCTCTGGGACTCGCTGCTCCGGGCCGTGCTGGGCCAGTTCGCGCCGCTGGAAACCTCCGGTGCCGACAACTCCGCCGCGCAGAGCGAGCGTTGGCGCGAGGGGGTGCGGCTGATGCTGGCCGAACCGGCGCTGGCCGGCGAGATCGTCAAGGCCAACGCCGCCGCCCAGCAGGAGCTGGCCGAGGCCGTCGCACGGCGCACCGGGACCGACGCCGAACGCGACGTCTACCCGAAGCTGGTGGCGGCCGTGATCGGGGCCGCCAGCGCGGTGGCCGTCGAGCACAGCCTTCGCGCCGACGATCCCGTGCCGCTCGGCACGGTCCTGGCCCAGGTCTTCGAGCAGGTCGCCGCCGGCCTGCCCGTCCCGTGGCGAGCGGCGGCGACCGGCTCGCCCGCGGTGCCACCTCTTCCCGTTCGCACCAAGGAGACGTGACCGTGACAGCCGACGTGATCATCGTGGGTGGCGGCCCGAACGGGCTGATGCTGGCCTGCGAACTCAGCCTGGCCGGCATTCGCCCGATCGTGCTGGAGCAGCTCCCGCAGCCCAGCACCGAACCCAAGGCCAACGGCCTGCTCGGCCAGGTGGTGCGCCTGGCCGACCACCGCGGCCTGTACGAGCCGCTCAGCGGCAGCCCGGAGCCTCCGCGGCCGAACTCCGCGTACTTCATGTTCGCCGCCATGGGCCTCGACCTCGGCCGGTTGGACGCCAGCCCGGTCTTCGGCCTGGCCGCCCCGCAGCACCGCATCGTCGAGGTCCTGGAGGAACGCGCCCGCGCCCTCGGCGTCGACCTGCGGCGCGGGTACCGGGTCGGCGCCGTCGCCCAGGACGAGGAGGCCGTCACCCTCGACGTCACCGGTCCCGACGGCGACCAGCGGATGCGCGCCCGCTGGGTGGTCGGCGCGGACGGCGCGCACAGCGTGATCCGCAAGGGGAGCGGCATCGGGTTCCCCGGAGTCAGCTACGACCGCCGCACCAACCGCACCGTCCACGCCACCGTCCCCAGCGACTGGATCGACCCCGTCAACGGCGCCCTCACCATCCCCGGCCACGGACCCGTCCTGCCCTTCCTGCCCCACCGCGCCGAACGGGGCGGCTTCTCCTACGCGCCGTTCCCCGGGCAGCCGCCGCTGATCAGCACCACCGAGTGGGACCAGGTCGCGACGGACGAGCCGATGACCCTGGCCGAAATGGAGTCGAGCATCCGCCGGGTCCTCGGCGTCGACCTGCCGCTCGGCCCGCCGGACGGCGCCGGCCCGCACGTGCTGCGGCGGTTGACCGGCGGCAACACCCGGGTCGCCGACCGGTTCCGCGACGGCCGGGTCCTGCTGATCGGTGACGCCGCCCATGTCTACACCTCCGGCGGCGGCCCCGGGCTGAACCTCGGCCTGCAGGACGCCGCCAACCTCGGCTGGAAACTCGCCGCCGTGCTGCGCGACACCGCCCCGACCGGTCTGCTCGACAGCTACGACACCGAGCGCCGCCAGGCCGCCCGCCGCATGGTGCTCAACGCCGAGGCGCAGTCCGCGCTCACCGCACCGGGAAGCGACACGACCGCCCTGCGCGAACTCTTCGCCGAGCTGCTCGCCCACAAGGAGGTCGTCCAGCACCTCGCCGACCTCACCGCGGGCACCGACGTGCGCTACGACATGGGCATCACCGATCCCCACCCCGCAGTCGGCCGGTTCGCACCGGAGCTGGAGCTGACCACCGGGACGGGGAAGGCCAGGATCGCCGAACTCGCCCGAAGCGCACGGCCGTTGCTGATCGACCTGACCGAGGACCAGTCGCTGGCAGCCGCACTGGCGGAGGACCAGGACGCCGTCGAGGTCGTCGTCGCGAAGGGCGGCCCGGCCGGCCTCACCGGTCTGCTGATCCGACCCGACGGCTACGTGGCCTGGGCCGGCGGCTCACCCCGCCCCGACCCGGCCGAACAGGCCGAGCTGCGGACGGCCGTCGGGCGCTGGTTCACGGTCTGACCAGCAGCGGCAGCAGCCGCAGCCGCCCGGCGCTGCCGGGGTTCCCCAGCGATTCGCCGGCCGCCGTTACGGGCCGCCCGGGGTGGGTAGGCGCGACCGGGCGAGGGGGGCCGAGACCAGGACGAAGGGGGTCCCCATGCTGCTGCTGGGACTTCTGCTGATGGCGGCGTCCGGCGCGTTCGTCGGACTGCTGATCGCGGACAACCTCTCCGGTGGGCCCGACTACCAGGTGACGATCCTGGGCAACAACCTGGTGGCGCTGAACAGCCTGAGCATCTTCCTGGCCGGGGTGGCGCTGGCGCTGCTCTTCTGCCTCGGCCTCGCGTTGATGCGGCTGTCCCGGCGGGCCCCGCGACGGACCCGGCCGGCCCCCATCGATCCGGAGCGGCGGACCGCCGCACCGGGCGGCGGGATGCGGCACCCACCCGGGCACTGAGCACCCACCGGGGCCGACGGGGGCGCTCCCGTCGGCCCCGGCCACCGACTCCACCCGCCCCGCCGGGCGGCCCCGGCCGGCACGTCCGCCGCGCCCGCGTGTCGATCAGTCCGACCGGCGCGTTCTTGCCGGACATGGCGGTGGTTCAGGCGTCGGCCCCGATGTGCCAGGACGGTTCGAGGGGGAGCAGGTGGCCCGTCAGGGTGTGGACGTCGGTGGGGACGCCGGCGCGGGCGAGCAGGGCCGGGAGGTGGTGGGTGGTGTAGGCGTGGTGGGCGGCGGGGGTGGTCCAGAGGGTGGTGACGAGGTGGCGCTCGGGGGTGAGGCGGGTGACGGTGCCGCCCAGCATGCCGTCCGCCGCCGCCATGCCCGGGGCCCAGAGCTCGCGCTGGACGTCGAGGAAGTGGTCGGCGCGGCCGGGGTGGAGCCGGCAGTCGGCGGCGCGCAGGACGGTGGCGCGGGCGAGGGCGGCGGGGAGGGAGGGGGCCGCGCCCGGCATGGTGAGGACGACCGGGCCGGTGGCGACCTCGATCCCCGTGCAGCTGGAGCGCTGGTCGGCGTGGGCGGCGGCGCGGTCGTGGCGCTCGCGCATGAAGCGGGTGTACGCGGGCTCGTCGCTCCACAGGGCGAGCAGCAGGGCGCGGTCGGCGCCGGGTGCCCAGCCGCCGGTCTGGCCGACCAGGCCCGGCTGGTCGGAGATCGCCGACCAGCGGCGCTGGCCGGCGGCGAACGCCTCGCGTGCTCCGGGTCGAACCCGGCAGTCGATCCACTTGCCGATCATGCGGGCCATCATGCTTCGGGGAGGCGGCGGAGAGGCAATCGGGCGTTGGTCCCGGGGGTGGTCGGACCAGGGGCGTAGGGCCTCGCCGGGGGCCGTGTCCTGATGCGGCGCTGACGGGATGCGGCGCTGGCCGGATGCGGTGCTGTCCGGATGCCCGTGCTGTCCGGATGTTGCAGAGTCCCGTCATTGCCGCCATCACTGCCGCCGGGCGAGAGTGTGGGCATGAACGACGCACCCCGCCTGCCGCATCTGGTCGTGATCCCGGTGTTCCCCGGAGTGAACGCGCTGGACGTGACCGGGCCCGCCGAGATCCTCGCGCTGGCCGGGCGGCTGCTGCCGCCCGGGCGGCCGGGGTACGAGGTGCGGGTGTGCGCGGAGCGGAGCGGGCCGGTGGAGACCTTCTCCGGGGTGCCGCTGTACGTGACCGACACCCTGGCCGAGCAGCGGGTGCGGCCGGACACGGTGCTGGTGCCGGGGCGGGTGGACCTGGGCCGGGACGGGCCGGTGCCGCGGGTGGACCCGGCGGTGGTCGCCTGGCTGACGGAGGCCGGTCCTCGGGCCGGGCGGATCGCCTCGGTGTGTGCGGGCGCGCACGTGGCGGCGGCGGCCGGACTGCTGGACGGGCATCGCGCGACCACCCATTGGGCGACCGCCGAGCGGCTGGCCGCCGACCATCCGGCCGTCGAGGTGGACGCCGACCCGGTGTTCATCCGCTCCGGACGGTTGTGGACCAGCGCGGGCCTGACCACCTCCATGGACCTCACCCTCGCCCTGGTCGCCGAGGACCACGGCGACGACCTGGCCCTGCAGATCGCGCGGATCATGGTCATGTACCTCCAACGCCCGGGCGGACAGAGCCAGTTCAGCGTGCCCCTGGCGCACCGTACGGGCGGCCGGGCGGACCTGGGCGGCCTGCGCCGCTGGATCGCCGAGCACCTGGACGCCGATCTGTCGGTGTCCGTGCTCGCCGGGCGACTCGCCATGAGCGAACGGCATTTCGCCCGGGTCTTCCGTGCGGAGACCGGTACCACCCCCGGCTCCTACGTGGAGGAGCTGCGCCTGGAGGCGGCCCGCCGGCTGCTGGAGCGCAGTGACCATCCGCTGCCCGGGGTCGCCCGGTCCTGCGGCTTCGGTTCCGTGGAGACCTTGCACCGGGTGTTCAGGGACCGGCTGTCCACCACTCCGGGGGAGTACCGGCGCCGGTTCCGGATCCCGGCGACGAATACCGATCGACCTAATGACTGACTGAGCGTCAATTCACCATGAGGGAAGGAACACTGTGAGGATCAAGGCCACGCACATCGGAACCGCGACGGTCCTGCTGGAGGTCGGCGGTCTGCGGCTGCTCACCGATCCGGTCTTCGACCCGGCCCCCGCCGAGTACCGGCACGATCCGGTGGTCCTGCGCAGCACCCGGGGCCCGGCGACGGGTGTGCACGAGCTGCCGCCGGTGGACGCCGTGCTGCTCAGCCACGACGAGCACCCCGACAACCTGGACGCCACCGGCCGTACCCTGCTCGCCGGGCGCCCGGTGCTGACCACGGTCGGCGGGGCGGCCCGGCTCGGTGGCGGCGCGCTCGGGCTGGCGCCGTGGCAGACCCGGGACCTCACCGTGGACGGCCGCACCCTGCGGGTGACCGGCACGCCCGGTGTGCACGGTCCGGTCGGGGAGGTCACCGGGTTCGTGGTCGAGGTGCCGGGCGAACCGGAGGCGCTGTACGTCTCGGGCGACACCGTCCACATCCCCGAACTGGACGAGGTGGGGCGGAGGTTCCGGATCGGCACGGCGCTGCTGCACCTCGGCGCCGCCCGCATCGAGGCCTTCGGCGGCGGCGAGCTGATCACCATGGACGCGGCGCAGGCCGCCGCACTCACCGCCTCGCTCGGAGCCCGCCGGGTCGTGCCCGTCCACTACACCTCGTGGCAGCACTTCACCGAGGGGCGGACGGAGACCGCCGCACGGTTCGCGGCGGCGGGCCTGGCCGACCGGCTGCACTGGCTCACCCCGGGCGTCGCCGAGGTGCTCGACTGACGAGCGGACCGGGTTCAGGGCGCCGGGTTCAGAGCAGCGGGTTCAGGGCGCCCGGTTGGGAGCCCCGGGTTGAGGGCGCCGGGTTCAGAGCGCGGCGACCGGGGGCAGGCGGTCCAGGATGCGTTCCATGCCGCTGGTCCAGTTGGCCTCCAGCGCGGTGACGGCCTGGTCGACGTCGCCTTCGAGCAGGCACTGGGCGATCCGCTCGTGCTCCTCGGCGGCGCGTTCCAGGATCTCGTGGTCGCCGACCACCACCCGCTCGTAGCGGTGCAGGGTGAGTTTCAGCGACTCGATCATCTCGCGCAGCCGGGCGTTGGCGCAGCCGGAGAGCAGCAGGGCGTGCCAGGCGTCGTCGTGGCGCTCTATGGTGCCGTGCGGGGCCTGGGGGGCGGAGAAGGCGCGGGCCTCGGCGAGCAGCCTGGGGGCGATCTCGGCCAGGTGGGCCGGGTCGGAGGTGCGCAGGGCCAGCGACTCCAGGGCGATCACGATCGCGGTGAGGTCGAGGAACTCCTGTTTGCCGGTCGGGGCGAAGCGGAAGCCCTTGCCGCGCTCGCTGGTGATGATGCCCTCGCGTTCCAGGCTGATCAGGGCCTCGCGCAGGGGGGTTCGGCTGACGCCCAGTTCCTCGGCGAGCTGGACCTCGTTGATCGACTCGCCGGGGGTGAACCGGCCGCGGCCGAGCTGCTCCAGGAGTTCGTCCTTCACCTGCTCGCGCAGCGGCCGCCGCTCGATCGCCATCAAACGTCCCTTCTTCCTCGGTCCGTAGCGTACCGGCCGGGCGACGCGTGCCGTCGCCCGGCCGTCGTACGGGGTTGCGGTGCTGTACGGTTCGCGGGCGTCAGGCGGTGCCGGCGCCGTCCACGGCGATGACCGCGCCGCTGACGAAGGCGGCGGCGTCGCTGGCCAGGAAGGCCACGGTCTGGGCGATGTCCCGGGGTTGGCCGATCCGGCCGAGCGGGCGGTCGGCGGCGTCGGTGTAGAAGGCGTCCGGGTTCTCGCCCAGCTGGCGGGCCTCCTCGGCGAGCATGCCGGTGTCGGTGTCGCCCGGGCAGACGCAGTTGACCCGGATGTTGTCCGGGCCGTGGTCGATGGCCATCGCCCGGGTCATGTTGACCACGGCGCCCTTGGAGGCGCAGTAGGAGACGGCCCGGCCGCCGCCCCTGATGCCCCAGCCGGAGCCGGTGTTGACGATGCTGCCGCCGCCGTTCGCGGCCATCAGCGGCACCACGAGTCCGCTGAGAAGCATGATCGAGCGGACGTTGACGGCCATCACCAGGTCCCAGTCCTCGTCGCTGATCCCGGTGACGGTGGAGCGGCGGATGATGCCGGCGTTGTTGAACAGCACGTCGATGCCGCCGTGCTGTTCGACGGCGGTGCGCACGGCCTGCTCGCAGTCGGCGCGCCGGGAGACGTCGCAGCGGACGAAGGTGCCGCCGATCTCCTCGGCGGCCCGTTCGCCGCGTTCGGTGTCGAGGTCGGCGAGGACGACGGCCGCGCCGAGTTCGGCGAGCAGGGCGGCGGTGGCCCGGCCGATCCCGGAGGCGGCGCCGGTGACGATCGCGCGCTTGCCGTGCAGGTCGATCATGGGGAACTCCTCTACAGGGGTCAGGCGGAGAGTCGGTACACGGCGCCGGAGCGGCGGCCGGTGATCACCCGGACGTGGCCGGCGAGGGCGTCGTCCAGGTCGGGGTCGCCGGTGTCGAGCAGCAGCGGGCGCCCGGCCAGGGCGGCGAGCTTCGCCTCGGTGGCGAGCACCAGCAGCCTCTCCCGGCCCGCGGCGCGCAGCAGTTCGGGGGTGAGCTGCTGGTTGCCGCGGCCGAGCAGGAAGCCCTGGCCGCCGATCGGGGAGAGGACGATGTGGGGGGTGGTGGGCAGGGCGCGCAGCTGGTCGGCCCGGGCGTCGCGGATCAGGATCCGGGCGGCGGTGGCGAGGCCGTCGGAGCGGCCGGGCCCGAGGGCGCTGCCGGGGCCGAGCCGCAGCAGGTCGACGCCGGTCAGGCTGGCGCCGGGCGCGCCGAGCGCGGTGGCCACCGCGTGGGTGGTGCTGCCGGGTCCGAGGAGCAGCAGCCCGCCGGGGCCGACCCGTTCGGCGACCTCGGCGGCGAGGCCGGCGGGTGTCCCCGGGTCGGGTCCGGAGCTGCCGGTCTTGCGCTGCTGCACCCGGGCGGGCAGCACCGGGACGGTCAGCCGGCCGTGGAGCCGGGCGGAGACCCGGCCGGCCCGCAGCGCGGCCTCGTCCCGGTCCACCACCTCGGCGTCCTCCAGGCGCACGCCCCGGCCGGTGGCCCAGGCCGCCGCGACCTCGGCGGCGGCCCGGGGGTGGACGGCGAACACGGCGGAGTGCATCTTGACCCCGGCCGGGATGCCGAGCACGGGCAGGCGGGGCTCGGGCCCGAGGGCGTCCAGGACGTCGCGGGCGGTGCCGTCGCCGCCGCAGAACAGCAGCAGTCCGGCGCCGGCCGCGACGAGGGCGCGCACCGCGGCCCGGGTGTCGCCGGCGGTGGTGTCCGCCGCGCCGGGCCGGTGGACGACGCGTGCGGTGCGGCCGGCGGCCCGGGCGGCGTCGGCGCCCATCGTGCCGTCGGCCGTGATCAGCTCCACGTCGGGCGGCAGCCGCCGGAGGGTCAGCGCGGCCCGGGCGACGGCCTGCGGGCGGGCTCCGAGCGCCAGGGCCCGTCGCTGGACCTCGGCGCCGTCGCTGCCCTTGAGGCCGACCCGGCCGCCGAGACCGGCGACCGGGTTGACCACGAGCCCGATCCGGGCGCTCGGGGCGGTGGTCACGGCTGCTCGCCGAGGACCTTGCGGCGGTAGGCGCGCCAGCTGACCGCCCAGACCGCCGGGTCGTCCAGCGGCTCGTGCCGGATCCGGTGCACGGTGGAGTTGTGCGGCGCGGTGCGCACGGTCTCCGGGTCCTCGTACGCCTCGCGGGCGACCTCGGCGAGGATCGCCGCGTACTCGTCGAGGTCGGCCCGGGAGTAGGACTCGGTGGGCTCCAGGGTCATCGGCTCGGGGACGACGTACGGGTGGTGGCTGGTCCAGTAGTGGGTGCCGAAGTCGGCGGCGCGGTAGCCGAGGTCCTCGCTGTGCAGGCCGGTGTCCTCGTTGAGCTGCTGCCAGCTGTAGCGGACCTGTTCGACCCGGGGGCGCCCCTCGGCGTAGGGGACGGAGACGCCGCGGATCTGCCGGACCCGGTGCAGCAGGTAGTTGTTGTTGAGGACGGCGGTCTCGGCGGCCGCGCGCAGCCCTTCGGCGCCCAGGGCCGTGATCCAGGCGTAGGCGCGCACCAGGTTCGGGACGACGCCCAGGTAGGGGCGGATCTTGCCGATCGAGTCCGGCCGGTCGTCGTCCAGGACGTACCGCTCGCCGTCGAACTCGACGGTGGGGCGCGGCAGGTAGGGCGCCAGCTCGGCGGTGACGCCGCAGGCGCCGGCGGCCGGGCCGCCGCAGGCGTGCGGGGTGGAGAAGGTCTTGTGCAGGTTGAAGTGGCACAGGTCGAAGCCGGCCTCGCGGGCCCGGGTGATGCCGAGGATGCCGTTGGCGTTGGCCTGGTCGTAGGCGCACAGGCCGCCGGCCTCGTGGACGATCCGGACGAACTCGGCGATCCGGGGGTTGTAGATGCCGGTGTCCTCGGGGTTGGTGATGAGCAGTGCGGCGGTGCGCGGGCCGACGGCGGCGCGCAGCGCCTCGATGTCGGGGTAGCCGTCGGCGTCGGGGTGCAGGGTGATCACCCGGAAGCCGGCGGTCTTGGCGCAGGCGGCGTTGGAGGGGTGGGAGAAGGCGGTGGTGATGATCTCGTCGCGCTGCTCCAGCTCGCCGCGCGCGGCGTGGTGGGCGCGGATCACCGAGACGTTGGTCCAGATCGCCGCCGAGCCCGCGCCGGGCTGGAGGCTGACCCGGTCCATGCCGGAGATCTCCTTGAGCAGCTGCTCCAGCCGGTGGACGAGTTCGAGGACGCCCTGGACGGTGGAGGCGTCCTGTGCGGGGTGCAGGGCGGCGATCCTGGGGTCGCGGACGAAGGTGTCGTTGACCTTGGGGCTGTACTTCATGGTGCAGGTGCCCTGGCCGACGTCGACGTTGAGGTCGGCGCCGAGGTTCTCCTGGGAGAGCCGCAGGTAGTGCCGGAGCACCTGTTGCTGGCCGAGTTCGGGCAGGGCGGGCGGGGCGCTGCGGCGCAGTGCGGCGGGCAGCCGTTCGGCCGGGTCGCCGACGGCGGCGGTGACGGCGGGCTCGGGCAGCGGGGGCAGGACGCCGCGCTCGCCGGGCGCGCCGAGCTCGAAGATCAGCTTCTCGTCCCAGCGGGCCTGGTGGAAGCGGCGCAGGGCGGGTTTGGGGGCGATCCGCGGGTCCACGGACCCGGTGTTCGGGTGGTTCGTCACTTGACGATCTCCTCAAGCGCGTCGGCGAGGCGGTCGATGTCGGCCCGGGTGTGCAGCTCGGTCACGCAGTAGCGGCCCTCGTGGGGGCCGGCCGGGGTGCCGCCGTGCAGGCCGTGGGCGAGCAGCGCCTCGGAGATCTCGGCGGCGGTGCGCTCGCCGGTGTAGCGGACGGTGAAGTCGGCGAAGTGCACGGCCCGCGGGTCCGCCAGGTCGATGCCGGGGACGAGGGCGAGGCGTCGGCGGGCGTAGGCGGTGTTGGCGAGGATCG
The DNA here is from genome assembly GCF_042798815.1 of Kitasatospora sp. NPDC057738. NCBI lineage: Bacteria > Bacillati > Actinomycetota > Actinomycetes > Kitasatosporales > Streptomycetaceae > Kitasatospora > Kitasatospora sp. NPDC057738. Next base: position 59,867 of record NZ_JBHVJT010000030.1, read on the forward strand.
TCGCGCCGACCTCCCGCATGCCGTGCGGGCCCATCAGCGCGAGGTAGACCCCGGCGGCGATGCCGTGCAGGGCGGCGGCGGTGCCGACCCACTCCTTGCCCTCCTCGCGCAGCGCGAAGGAGGTGCGCTCGTAGGCGACGTCGCCGAAGCCGTACTCGCCGGGGACGTCGGTGGGGGTGAGCCCGAACAGCCGGCTGGGGTACTCGGCGACCAGGCGTTCGTCGTCGGCGCTGCCGATGAAGCCCGCGTTGCCGCCGCCGTAGCCGGGGTGGATGCCGAGCGGCTGGAGGTCGCCGCAGGTGAGGTCGGCGCCGAGTTCGGCGGGCGGGGTGAGCACGCCGAGGCTGATCGGGTTGACGTGGACGACGGCCAGCGCCCCGGCGCCGTGGGCGAGTTCGATGTACTGCGGCAGCTCGTGGTCCACCAGGCCGTCGTGGTCTGTGAGTTGGGCGTAGACGGCGGCCGCGTCGCCCTCGGCCAGGGCCGCCCGGACGGCGGCGGGCTGGGCGGGGACGGGCACCAGCTCGTGGACGCCCCGGACGTAGTCGTGGACCCGGGAGAGCCGGTCCGGGTCGATCGCGCCGACCAGCACCAGCCGGCGCCGCCCGGTGACCCGTCCGGCCATCCGCAGCGCCGTGGCGGCGGCCTGGAAGCCGTCGTACGTCGGCACGTTGACGACGTCGACGGCCAGCAGCTCGGCCATCAGCGACTGGTACTCCCACAGCGCCTGGAAGCGGCCGTGGTCCTCGTACGGCTCGCCCGCGTAGGCGGTGAGGAACTCGCTGCGGTTGACGATCTCGTCCACCACGGCGGGTACGTGGTGGCGGTAGCAGCCGGCGCCGAGGAAGCTGCGGCCCGGCGGGACGGCGGTGTTGCGGGAGAGCAGCTCCTCCATGTGGGCGACCAGTCGGGCCTCGGAGCCGAGCGGCTCGGGCAGTCGCAGCGGGCGGTCCAGCCGGAGGGCGGCGGGGATGTCGGCGTAGAACTCCTCGACGTCCTGGGCGCCGACCGCCGCCAGCATCGCTTTCCTCACCTGCGGGGCGGAGTTGGGGATGTACGGGTGGGTTCGGGGGACGCGTGTGCTCATGCTGGCACCTTCCGCGATTTCAGTCACAAGCCTTGACGGGGTTGTGAATGCTGAGTTCTGTATACAGCATTCGGCATTCACCAGTCGGGAGGCAAGATGTCCGCAGAAACCCGGCACGAAAAACATCCCCAACTCGCCCTCGACCAGGGCGGATTCAGGTCGGGCCCGGCACGCCGCCGGATCCTCGCCGCCGGACTCGCCGGCGGCGCCCTGCTGTTGGCCGGCGCCACCGGCTGCGCGACCGGCGGTGCCGGCGGCACCAGCGCCAAGCAGCTCACCGGCAGCCCGGGCGCCACCCTCGCCGGGAAGGTCACCATCTGGTCCTGGGACGTCGCCGCCAAGGCCATGCAGCGGCTCGGCAAGGTCTTCGAACAGGCCCACCCCGGAACGACCGTCGAGGTGGTGGACATCGGCTACGACAACGCCTACGACAAGATCACCGTGGGCCTCGGCGCCGGCAGCGGCCTGCCCGACATCCTCACCGTCGAGGGCCACAAACTCCCCACCTACATCGGCAACTTCCCGAACGCCCTGGTCGACCTCACCAGCCGCGCCGCCGACCTCAAGTCCCAGTATCCGCAGGCCTCCTGGCGCACCGTGACGGACATCGAGGGCCGGGTCCTCGCGCTGCCCTGGGACAGCGGGCCGTGCGCCCTGTTCTACCGGCGCGACCTCTTCCAGCAGGCCGGCATCGACCCGGCGGGCCTCGCCACCTGGGACGACTACGTCAGCGCCGGCACCGCCCTCAAGGCCGCCACCGGCAGGAAGCTGCTCATCCTGGACGCCAAGCAGGACAGCCTCTTCGCCATGCTGCTCCAGCAACAGGGCCAGCGCTGGTTCACCGACGGCAAGGTGGCCGTCGCCACCCCCGCCGCCGAACGCGCCCTCACCCTGCTGAAACAGCTCGTCGACCGCGACCTGGTGGACTTCGAGAACGGCTGGGACGGGTTCGTCTCCGGCACCCACGACGGCAAGGCCGCCACCACCCCCACCGCCGCCTGGTGGGACGGCACCCTCACCACCGAAATGGCCGACCTCAACGGCAAGTTCGGCGTCGTCCCACTGCCCGCCTTCACCCCCGGCGGCACCCGCACCTCCAACAGCGGCGGCTCCACCCTGTGCGTCACCGCGCAGAGCCGGAACCCGGAGACGGCCTGGGCGTTCCTCTCCTTCCTGCTCGCCGACAAGGCCAACCAGGCCTCGATGATGCAGCACGAAGGCCTCTTCCCCGCCTACCTCCCCGCCCTGGACGACCCGTACTTCCAGCAGCCCTCCCCCTACTACGGCGGCCAGCCCGCCATGCGGCTGTTCGCCGGACTCACCCGCGACATCCCCGCCGTCGAGCTCACCGCCGACGACTCCAAGGCCGGCGACATCGTCACCAGCGCCGTCAACCAGGTGCTGCACAACGGCGCCGACCCGGGCACCGTGCTGCGCTCCGCCGCCCGCCAGATCGCCACCGCGACCGGCCGCCAAACGGTCGCGTAGGGGCGGGCCCGATGACCAGTCCTCCGGTGTCCCTGCGCGAACCCGCGGCCCCCGCCCAGGCCGCCCCCGCCCCCGCCCGCCGCCGGCGCTCCCCACGCACCGCCGCCTGGCTGTTCGCCGGGCCCACGACCGCGCTCTTCGTCGCCTTCTTCGCCTACCCGCTCGGCGCCAGCCTCTACCAGAGCTTCACCGCCCGCCGCGACGGCGCCGACGTCTGGGTCGGCCTGGACCAGTACCGGCGGATGCTGCACGACCCCGCCTTCCTGCACTCCCTGGTCAACACCGGACTGATCCTCGCCGTCCAGGTACCCGTGATGATCGGCGTCGCCCTGGTGCTCGCCGTCCTGCTCAACCAGTCCTGGCTGCGCTTCCGGGCCGGCTGGCGGGCGGTGTTCTTCCTGCCCGCGATCACCACCCTGGTCGCCTACGCCGTGGTCTTCCAGGTCCTGCTGCGCACCGACGGCGGCCTCGCCAACCAGCTCCTCCAGGCGTTCGGACTCGGCCCGGTCGACTGGCTCAACTCGCCCACCTGGGCCAGGATCTCGCTGATCGGCTCGGTCACCTGGCGGTGGACCGGCTACAACGCGGTGATCCTGCTCGCCGGACTGCACGCCATCGGCCGCGACCAGTACGAGGCCGCCGCCCTCGACGGCGCCGGCGCCGTGCGCACCTACACCGGCGTGATCCTGCCGCAGCTGCGCCCGGTCGTGCTGTTCTGCGTCATCACCTCCACCATCGGCACCCTGCAACTCTTCGACGAGAACTACGTGCTGACCCGCGGCGGCCCCGGCGACGCGACCCTCACCCCCGTGGTCTACCTCTACAAGGTCGGCTTCCAGCAGCTCGACTTCGGCTACGCGGCGGCCATCGCCTGGGTGGTCGTGCTGATCATCGCGGCGGTCTCGCTGCTCCAGTTCCGGCTCTACGGAAGGGAGCGCCGCCGATGACCACCACCGCGCCGCTCAGGCCCGGCCGCACCCCGCTGCCCGCCCGGCTCGGCCGGATCGCCGCCCTCGCCGTCCTCGCCCTCGGCGCCGTGCTCAGCCTGGTGCCCTTCGCCTGGATGCTGATCGCCAGCACCCACAGCAGCTCCGAACTGTTCCACTCCCCACCGCCGTTCCTGCCCGGTGGCAACCTGCTGCGCAACCTCGCGCACCTCCAGGAGACCATCGGCTTCGGCCGGGTGCTGCTCAACAGCCTCGCAATCGCGGCCGTCTACACCCTGCTCAGCTCGCTGCTGTCCGCGATGTGCGGCTACGGGCTGGCCAAGTACCGCTTCCGCGGCCGCGGGCTGCTGCTCGGCCTGGTGCTGGCGACCATGATGATCCCGTTGCAGGTGCTGCTCGTCCCGCTGTTCCAGATGATGGCCAGCCTCGGCTGGATCGACAGCTACCAGGCCGTGATCGTGCCCTTCCTGGCCAACTCCTTCGGCATCCTGCTGATGCGCCAGGGCTTCCTGGACTTCCCCGACGAACTGCTGGAGTCGGCCCGGATCGACGGCTCCGGCGAGCTGCGCACCTTCTATCAGGTCGTCCTGCCGTGCGTGCGGCCGCAGCTGGGCGCGCTGGTGATCTTCACCTTCATGGGCCAGTGGAACAGCTTCATCTGGCCGCTGCTGATGCTCAACACCGAGGACAAGTACACCGTGCCGGTCGCGCTCAACACGCTGACCGGGCTGACCCACGTCGACTACTCCGGCCTGATGCTCGGCTCCTTCCTCGCCACCCTCCCGCTGATGGTGCTCTTCCTGGTCTTCCAGCGGCAGTTCGTGGCGGGTCTGCTGGGCGGAGCACTGAAGGGATGACCACGACCGTGACCAAGGACCGCCTCACCCGGGTGCCAGGACTGCTCTACGGCGGGGACTGGAACCCCGAGCAGTGGCCCGAACAGGTGTGGGCCGAGGACGTGAAACTGATGGCCGAGGCCGGGGTCAACCTGGTCACCGTCGGCGTGTTCTCCTGGGCCCGGCTCCAACCGGACGCCCACAGCTGGGACTTCGGCTGGCTGGACCGCCTGCTCGACCTCGTACACCGGCACGGCATCGCCGTCGACCTGGCCACCGCCACCGCCTCCCCGCCCGCCTGGCTGGTCCGCGCCCACCCCGAACTGCTGCCGGTCACCGCCGACGGCGTACGGCTGGAGTTCGGCTCGCGCCAGCACTACTGCCCCTCCTCGCCCGCCTACCGGGACGCCGCCGCCCGGCTCACCCGGGCCCTCGCCGAGCGCTACCGCCACCACCCCGCCCTCGCCCTGTGGCACGTCCACAACGAGTACGGCGACCACGTCGAGGAGTGCTTCTGCCCCGCCTCGGCCGCCGACTTCCGCCGCTGGCTGCGCGAACGGCACGGCGGCATCGAGGAGTTGAACCGCTCCTGGGGCACCGCCTTCTGGTCGCAGCACTACGGCTCCTTCGAGCAGATCGAGCCGCCGCGCACCGCGCCGGGCCCGGTCAACCCCACCCAGCTGCTGGACTGGCGCCGGTTCTGCTCGGACGCGCTGCTCGCCCTGCACCGTGCCGAGAAGGCCGTCCTGGACGAGGTCTCGCCCGGCGTCCCGGTCACCACCAACTTCATGTCGATGCTCAAGGCCCTGGACTACTGGGAGTGGAGCCGGCACGAGGACTTCGTCTCCGACGACGCCTACCCCGACCCCGCCGACCCGCGCGCCCACGTCAACGCCGCGATGAACTACGACCTGATGCGCTCGCTCAAGGGCGGCCGCCCCTGGCTGCTGATGGAACAGGCCCCCTCCGCGGTCAGCTGGCGGCCGGTCAACGTGCCCAAACCCCCCGACCTCCACCGCCTCTGGTCGCTGCAGGCACTGGCCCGCGGCGCCGACGGCGTGCTGCACTTCCAGTGGCGCGCCTCGGTGGCCGGCGCCGAGAAGTTCCACAGCGCGATGCTCCCGCACCGGGGCACCGCCTCGCGCGGCTGGCAGGAGACCCTGCGCCTCGGCGCCGAACTGCGCCGCCTCGGCGAACTCGCCGGCAGCCGGCTGCGCGGGCGGGCCGCCGTCCTGCTCGACTGGGACAGCTGGTGGGCGCTGGAACTGGACGACCACCCCTCCGCCCGGATGCGCTGGCCCGAGCTGCTCCGCCCCTGGTACGCGGCGCTGTACGAGCGCGGCGTCACCGTCGACTTCGTCCCGCCCACCGCCGGACTCGACGGCTACCCGCTGGTGCTCGCCCCCAACCTGTACCTGCTCGACACCGCCACCGCCGACCGGCTCACGACCTACGTACGGGACGGCGGCCGGCTGGTCTGCGGCCCGTTCAGCGGCATCGCCGACCGGCACGACCACATCCACCCCGGCGGCCACCCCGGGCCGCTGCGCGAGCTGCTCGGGATCGTCGTCGACGAGCACTGGCCGATCCCGGACGGCGCGACCACCGCCGTCGTCCTCGCCCCGGACGGCACCCGGCTGCGGGCCGAACGCTGGAGCGAATGGATCGAGACCGGGACCGCCGAGGCCGTCGCCCACTACGGCTCCGGCGAGCTGGCGGGCCTCCCGGCCGTCACCCGCAACCGCCTGGGCACCGGCAGCGCCTGGTACCTGAGCTGCCACCTCGGCGCCGACACCGGCCCGGTGCTCGACCGGGCGCTCGCCGACGCCGGGGTGGGCGCCGAACTGCCCGGCCTGCCGGAGGGCGTCGAGGCCACCCGCCGGCACGCCGCCGACGGCACCGACTACCTCTTCCTGCTCAACCACGGCCCCGTCGAGCGCCTGGTGCCCCTCGACGCGCCCGGCACCGACCTGCTCACCGGCACCGCCACCGGCGAGGCCGTCACCCTCGCGCCGCTCGGCGCCGCCGTCCTCCGACTCCCCGCCGCCGAGGAGCGCCCGTGAACCCGCTGACCCGCCGCCATTTCCTCGCCGCCTCGGCGGTCGCCGCCGCCGGCACCCTGACCGCCCCGGCCACCGCCCACGGCCAGGAAGGACCGGAAGAACAGGGAGGATTCGACGCCGAACGCTACGCCGACGTCCTCGACCTGCACGGCACCCCCGCCCAGGCCTACCCCGGCGACGCCCGCGGCAACAACCCGATCACCGTCTTCGCCGACCTCGGCGCCTGGCACGCCTACGCCCTGCCCCGACCGGCCGACCGGCCCGGCGGCTTCACCGGCCCGCTGTACCTCGCCCAGGAATACCCGTGGTGGCTCAGCGACGGCCTGACCCGCCTCCAACTCACCGAACAGGGCCGCCCCCTGGACCTCGGCGCCGGCGCCCCCGCGCGCGGCACCTCGCTGCCCGGCCTGCTGCGGCTGGCCCACGACCTCGGCGGCGGCCTCGCCCTCACCCTCGAACTGCGCTTCGCCGGCAACCGCACCGCCCTGCTCCGGGCCCGCCTCACCAACACCGGCCCGGCCGTACGGACCCTGGCCGCCGCCTGGACCGGCCGGCTGCTGCGCCCCGCCACCGGCCCCCAGCACGAGGCGCCGCGACTCGTCGCCGCCGAACGCGGCGTGGAGGTGCGCTTCGCCAAGGTCCGGCAGACCTGGGACTACCTCACCGACGGCACCGAGTGCTTCGCCGTCCGCCACGCCCGGCCCGTCCGCGTCGTGCTGAGCGCCGACGGCGACGAGCACCGCACCGAACTCGCCGAGCCGGTGCGGCTGGCGCCGGGGGAGAGCCGCCACCTGGACTGGACCGAGAGCTACACCTTCACCGAGGCCGAGTACGCCCGGGCCGCGAAGGAGGCGGACACCGCGCTGCGCGCCCCGGAGCGGGTCGCGGCGGAGTGCACCGCCCGCTGGCACGGGTACGTCACCCGGGCCACCGAGGGCGTCCCCGCCGCCCGCCGGCGCACCGCCGTCAAATGCGTGCAGACCCTGGTCACCAACTGGCGCAGCCCGGCCGGAAGGATCCGGCACGACGCCGTCACCCCCACGCTCTCCTACAAGTGGTTCAGCGGGGTCTGGGCCTGGGACACCTGGAAGCAGGCCGTCGGCACCGCCGCCTTCGCCCCCGGCCTCGCCGCCGACCAGATCCGGGCGGTCTTCGACCACCAGGTGCCGGCGGGCTCCGCCGAGCGCCCGCAGGACGCCGGGATGGTCCCCGACTGCGTCTTCTACAACGACCCGGCCACCGGCGGCGGCAACTGGAACGAGCGCAACTCCAAGCCCCCGCTGGCCGCCTGGGCGGTCTGGGAGGTCTACAAGCGCAGCGGCGACCGCGCCTTCCTGCGGGAGCTGCTGCCCCGGCTGACCGCCTACCAGGACTGGTGGTACCGCACCCGGGACCACCTCGGCGAGGGCCTGTGCGAGTACGGCGCCACCGTGGACCCGGCCAACGCGAGCCCCGATGACTGCCGGGAGGCGGCGGCCTGGGAGTCCGGCATGGACAACGCCCCGCGCTTCGACGCCGCCGGCGTCCTCCCGAACCGGGACGCGAACGGGACGCTGCTCGGCTGGTCGTTCGACCAGCGCTCGGTCGACCTCAACGCCTACCTGGCCGCCGACCACCGCCACCTGGCGCTGATCGCCGCGGAACTCGGCGACCGGCCCGCCGCCCAGCGGCTGCGCACCCGTGCAGACCGGATCGACGCCGCCGTGCGCGACACCATGTACGACCCGGCCGGCGGCTGGTTCCACGACACCGACCTGGCCACCGGCGCCCGGCTCACCGCCCGGGGCCGCGGCATCGAGGGCGCGATCCCGCTCTGGTCCGGCACCGCCACCGCCGCCCAGGCCCGTACCGTCCGCCGGCTGCTGCTCGACCCGGCGGAGTTCGGCACCGCCATGCCGTTCCCCACCGTGGCCCGCAGCTCGCCGTCCTTCGACCCGGCCGGCTACTGGCGCGGCCTGGCCTGGCTCGACCAGACCTACTTCGCGATCGAGGGCCTGCGCCGCTACGGCTGGGAGCAGGACGCCCGGCGCACCGTCGAGCGGCTGCTGGCCACCGCCGCCGGACTGGCCGGGGACGGCCCGGTGCGGGAGAACTACGACCCGCTGACGGGGGAGGGGCGCAGCTCGACCAACTTCAGCTGGTCGGCGGCGCTGCTGCTGATCCTGCTGCGCACCTGAGCGACTTTGGCTCCGGGCCGTCCGACCAGGCATGATCGGGGCATGGTCGAACGAGTCATTGCAGCGTGTGACGGAGCAGCCAAGGGCAACCCCGGTCCGGCGGGCTGGGCGTACGTGGTCGCGGACGCCACCGGGGCGCCCCGGCGCTGGGAGGCCGGCGCGCTCGGGCACAGCACCAACAACGTGGGCGAGCTGACGGCGCTGCGGCAGCTGCTGGCCGCGACGGACCCGGCGGCGCCGCTGGAGGTTCGGCTGGACAGCACCTACACCCGTGACTCGGTGACCAAGTGGCTGAAGGGCTGGAAGCGCAACGGCTGGAAGACGGCGGCCGGCAAGCCGGTCGCCAACCAGGAGCTGATCCAGGCGATCGACGCCCTGCTGGAGGGCCGGGACGTCACCTTCGTGTACGTGCCGGCCCACCAGGTGGACGGCGACCCGCTGAACGCCATCGCCGACAAGGCCGCCAGCGACGCCGCCCGCACCCAGCAGGACGCCTCCGGCACCGCCGCCGACCTGCCGGTCCCCGACCCGGCCGCCGCCACGAAGGCCCCCAGGGCGCGCACCGCCCGGCCCGCCGCCTCCGCCGGTAGCACCGGCGGCACCGGCACCGGCAGCGGCGCCGCCAAGCGGAGCGGCGGCTCGCGCACCCTGAACGCCCGCTTCCCCGGCACCTGCCCGTGCAGCCGCCCGTACGCCAAGGGCGACAAGATCACCAAGGTCGGCGGCTCCTGGGGCCACCCGGAGTGCGCCGCCGCCCACGCCTGAAGCGCCGCCCCGTCCGACCACGAGTACGCCGACGCTGCCGGGTGAGTATCCGTACTCACGCGGTGGCCCGGCCCGGCGGTGGACGATGGTGATCATGAGGAATCGCGCAACGAAGAACGCGCCGGGCCGCCGCACCGCCGTGCGGGTCACGGCGGTGGCCGGGGCCGCCGGAGTGCTGGTGCTCGGAACGGTCGGGTACACGGCGTACGGGGTGGCAGAGGAGGCCTGGACGGGCAAGCTGTACCCCGTGGCGGACCCGGCCGCCGTCGCGCGGCACCTGGACGCCCGGACGCAGACCGTCTACGAGGCCCTCGCGCTGCGCCCGGAGGTGACGCCGGCACCCGAGCACCGCGCGGACGACGGGATCACGGCCCGGATCTACGACGCATGCCCCGCCCGGGGCCTCTCCCACCTCCTGGAGAGCATGAACGACACCGGCGCCGACCAGCCCCGCACAGCCGCCCTGCGCGCGCGGTTCACCCTCGCCGGGGTCGCCCGGTCCGAGTGGGAGGAGGCGGTGGGACGGGCCCGGCAGAGCCTGACCGCCCAGGGCTGGACGGTCGCCTCCTCCGACGAGTCCGCCCCGGTCCCCAGTCTGACGCTGACGCCACCGGTCACCGGCCCGGGCTCCCTCGCGGAGAGCGCCTCGCTGCGCTTCGACCCCGTGTACCACACCCTCGAGGTGAGCGCGGGCAGCGAGTGCGCCCGCTACCCCGACGGCACACCGGTGGACCAGGAGGGCAGGCCGGCCGATCTGCCGACCGGCACGGCACCGACGCGGCCGCCCGGCCGGTGACCGCGGGCCGGGAGCGTGTGCCCGGCCGGAAAAGCGGGACCGGCCGACCGCTGGTGCGCGGTCGGCCGGTCGGAGGTGCAGGTCAGGCCTTGGGCGGGGTGGCCTGGGCGAGCTGCTTGATGCTCCCGAAGCTCAGGCCCGCGTCGTTGAGTTCGCGCGCCTCGGCCTCCGAGACGCCGAGTCCGGCGAGCTCCTTGAGCTGGGCGTCGGTCAGCGGCGGGGCGAGCGGGAGGTCGCCGAAGTCCTCGGGGTCGAGGCCCTCCTCGTCGCCCCCGGCGGCCAGGCCGAGCACCGCGTCCATCAGCTGCTCGTTGGTCACCTTGACCGCGTCGGCCGGGGCCTGGACGTTCGGGGCCGCCTGGCTGAAGGCGAGCTTCACCGGGAAGTTGACGCCCGGCTCGACCTTGTCGGCCAGCTGGGCGAGGTCGAAGGTGGCGGAGGAGAAGGCGCCGTTCTTCAGGTAGAGGTCGACGCCGATCTTCCGGTCCGGCACGTCGCTCGGGGCCTTGTCCGGGAAGTCGCCCAGCTGCTTGGGGAACTTGGCGGACAGCGGCTTGACGGCCTTGTACATCTCGTCCACCAGCTGGCGGGCCGGGGCGCTCACCCAGAGGTGCTCGGTGCCGTCCTTCTTGCCCTTGTCCTCGTACGTGACGGTGCGGCCGAGCACGTCCTTGATCGAGTTGAGGAGCTGGTTGCCGAGCTCCGGGTCGACGCTGGGGGCGGCGCTCGGCGCGGCCTTCTTGGCGTCGGCCTCCTTCGCCTGGTCGGCGAGCGCCTGGAGGTCGAAGGACACCCACTTGCCGGCCAGCACGTCCCCGACCGGCTTCATCTCCTCCGGCAGGTCCTTGCGGAGCTCGTCCACCGTGGACGGGTCCTCGCCGACCAGCTTCATCAGGCCCTTGGCGTCGGCGTGCAGGTACCCCGTGGCGTCGACCTGGCGGTACTCCAGCAGCGCGGTGCCGCTGCGGTCGGCGAGCAGGTAGGAGACGCGCACCGACTTGTCGAGCGTCAGGTCGGCGTTCTTGCCCGCCTGGCCGGCGTTCTTGAAGGCCTCGATGTCCTTGAGCGGCTTGTCGGCGGAGACCGCGACCGTGACGGAGAGGCCGGAGATCGCCTTGGCGGTCTTCTCGTCCATGTCCTCCTTGCGGCCCCGGGCGGAGCCGATGAGCCCGTTGCCCTTGTGCTCGCCGGAGTTGGCGAACGCGGCGACCTGCTCGGGGGTGGCGTCGATGGAGAGGGTGAACCCGGCCGACTTGCCGTCACGGACCTTGTCGAAGGCCTTCGAGACCTTCTGCGCGGCGGACAGCTGCTCGACGGTGCCGCAGGCGGTGAGGCCGGTGGCGAGCACGGAGGCGGTGACGGCGACGGGCATCGCCCCACGGGCGGCCTTGCGGATGGCGGTGTTGATGGTACGACTCCTGTTGATCGGGCCCGCTCGGCAAAGCGGACCGTTCCCTCCCCTGCGACGCACAACGTCACAGCGCCTGCACATGTGATCACATTATCGGCAAGGGGTCATCCGCATTTTTGGCCGGGTCTTTAACCAGTTCGGCCAAAACCATGACCAAAAGTCGTAAACCAGGCCTGACGAGCCGTCCCGACCATGCCCCGAGGGTCCCCGCTCCCGGCCCCCGGTCCGCACCACTCCGGGGCGGACCGGGGGTCAGCGCACCGGGCCCGACAGGTCCTCGACCGTCCAACCGCCGCCCAGATCACGGCGCAAGGCCTCCAGCGCAGCGGCCGCCTGCTGCCGGAACAGCTCCTTCTCCTCCTCGGACCACGGAGACGGATCCGGCGGGTACGCCTCGTCGAGCGACGACTGGTACCGGTCGGCGAGCCGCGCCAGTTCGGCCCGGGTGGCCGGGGTGATCGGCAGCCGGTCAAGGTCGCAGGGGTAGTCGTACGGGCTGTCGAGGTCGGGACTGCCGGACGGGCCCGGCCACAGCGGGGTGTCGACGCCGTATTCGTCGTGCTGGTGGTCACGACGAGCGCGGCCTGCCCCCCCGACACCCCCGAGGAGGCCGCGGCCCCGGCGCGGACCGCCGCTCGTCGGTCCTGGCCCTCGACGACCCCGACGCGAAGCGCAGCGGCGGCCGCCGGCGGGCCGCTCGCTCTGCCGAGGGCGAAGTCCGGCCCGGCCGGGGCGCGGACCCCAGTACTGTCCGGTCCCATGACAACGGTCACCACACGCACGGTCGAGTACCCGGCCGACGGAATGACGATGATCGGGCACCTCGCGCTCCCGGCCGGTGCCGGGCGCCGGCCCGGGGTGCTGATCGGGCCCGAGGGACCGGGCCTGAACGACTTCCAGCGCCGCCGGGCCGACGCCCTCGCCGAACTGGGCTACGTGGCCCTGGCCTTCGACCTCCACGGCGGGCGCTGGATCAGCGACCCGCAGGAGATGCTGGCGCGGGTGATGCCGCTGCTCGCCGACCCCGACCGGATGCGGGACATCGGCCACGCGGCCCTCGACGTGCTGCGCGCCGAACCGCGGACCGACCCGGACCGGATCGCCGCCATCGGCTACGGCACCGGGGGTGCCATCGCGGTGGAACTCGGGCGCGCCGGTGCCGACCTGCGGGCGATCGGGACGGTCAACGGATTCACCACCGGCCGCCCGGGCGAGGCGGCCCGGATCCGGTGCCCGGTGTGGGCCGGGGTCGGCTCGGAGGACCCGATCATGCCCGCCGAGCGGAGGGAGGCCTTCACCGCCGAGATGCAGGCGGCGGGCGTCGACTGGCGTCTCGTGGTCTACGGCGGCGCCCAGCACGCCTTCCACCACCCGACGGTCGGTCACACCGTGCTCCCCGGCGTCGCGCACCATCCGCAGCACGCCCGGCGGGCCTGGCGCGACGTCGTCGGCCTGCTCGCCGAGTGCCTGCCCGTGCCGGACTGACCAGCGCGCCTACCCGCGCCTGCCCGCGCCGACGGCGTGTCGGTCGCGGGGCATGCGCGTCGGCTCCGGCTCCCACCCAGGAGCCGGAGCCGACCTCGTGATCCTCGTGATCCTCGTGATCCTCGTGATCCTCGTGTTCCGACGGCCGTCGGGCTACCGCAGTTGCGTCAGGACGACGGCGACGAAAGCGGCGCCGAGGGCCAATCCGATCACCGGGACCGACAGCACGTCCCAGAGCCGCGGCCGCGGTCGCGGCTCGACGCGACGGTCCGGGGCGGTGTTCCGTTCCCACCGGTCCATGACCTGCCGGGTGTTCGCCAGGAACTCCGTCGTCGAGTGGTACTTGTCGGTGCCGAGGCCGGGCAGCAGGCGGCTGCGCCCGTTCGTGAGGTGGATCCGCAGCGCGTACGAGTACGAGTCCCCGGCCGGGTAGCGCCGCACCTCGACCCAGCTGATCTGCTGCCAGGAGTAGGTACGGCCGGGCCCGAAGCCCCGGTTGACGGTGATCCCTTCGGCGCCGACCCCGGTCCATGCGCGCAGGGCCACGAGGAGGAACGGGAGGGCGAGCGCCAGGGTCATCGCGACCAGCAGCACCGTGCCGAGGTCGGTGAGTGCGAACAGGCCGAAGGCGGTTTCGAGCACGAGGGCGAGGACCAGGGCGGCGATGCCGGCGGGGCGGATCAGGTCCTTCGCCCGGAAGATCACTTCGTTCACGCCGCGCACCCTATGCCCCGGCCGCCGGGCCTCGAAAGGGGAAGCGGCCGGGGTTCCCGTGAGGGGCGCAGCGGGTCGGACGTCAGGGCAGGTAGTACGTCAGCAGGTCGGCCGTCAGCGGCGGGAACAGCGCCCGGTGCAGCTCCTCGTCCCCGCGCCCGTACACGTCCGGCCGGATGCGGCTCAACCCCTCGATCCCGTAGGGCCCGAAGAGCAGCGCCGCCAGCGCGTCCGGCGCCACGCCCACGCCGCCGGACGCGCCGAGATGCTGCATCGTGCCGCCCGTGACCACCTCGCCCGGCCCCTGCGCGCCGATCGGGACGCGGTAGTGGGCGCGGTAGGTGGAGAGCAGCAGTTCGCCGTCGGCGCGGTCCGGGCCGGCGGCGGTGAGGCGCTGGTGGAACAGGGGCCGCAGCCGGTCGAGCAGCACGGCCGGATCGGGGATGCGGACGTAGTACTGCTCCGCCTCGGGGCGCGGCGTGCGGTCCAGCAGCTCGTGCCAGACGGTGGCCGGCAGGGTGCCCGGCCGGTGCACCACGTGGAGCCGCGCCTCGGGCGCCACCGCCGCCACGCCGGCCAGCAGTTCGCGCGCCGCCCGTTCGTCGGCGGCGGCCGCCTCGGCGAGGTGGAACTCGCCGCCCTCCACGGGGGTGGTGCGGCCCACCGCCACCACCTCGCCGGCGCGTTCGACCACCCGCAGCGTGCTCGCGTCGTGTGCCAGCAGCCAGCGCCAGCGGGCGGGGGCGTGGCCCATCGCGAGGTCGAAGCCGCGCTGCGCCTGCTCCTGGAGCGCGGCCAGGGCGGGCAGGTCGGCGGCCCGGGCGGTGCGCAGCGCGGGCGCGCCGCCCTCGGTGGGCGGGGTGGAGCGCAGCGGCCGCGAGACCGGGATGTCGATGGCGTACTCGTAGCCGAACAGCCGGTAGAAGTACGGGATTCCGATCATCACCTGGACCACATGCCCGCGGGCGGCGGAGCGTGCGTGCGCCCACCGCATCAGGGCCCGGACCAGGCCGCGGCCTTCGTACTCCTCGTCGGTGGCGACCAGTTCGACCTGCCCGGCGGGCAGCCGGACGTCGCCGAGGCGCAGTTCCTCGTCCAGCAGGGTGGCCGTGGAGACGACCCGGTCGCCGTCGACCACCACCGCGCTGGCCGACCAGCCGGCGTCCGGGTCCTCGACCACCAGGCGGTGGTCGAGTGCGTCCGCCGGGTCGCCGCGCTCGGCGAGCAGCGCGCCGAGCTGCTCCAGGTCCTCCGGACGGGACTCGCGCAGGAGCAGGCCGCCGGGCAGGGGCATGGGGAGGGACAGGGGCATCGGCAGGGGGAGGGGCGGTGACACGGCCAGGAGCGGGCCGTCGGGCCGGGCAAAGGCTTCGTCAACGGTCATTCCCGGACCTTCGCACCGGTGGTCGTCCGTGTCCAACGGGTTTTGCCGACCCGGCGAGCCGGGGCGGGGGAACCCGCCCGATGCGCAGGGGCGTTGCCGGTGCGGTGGCCTGCTGGTGTGGGGAAGGGCCCCCTCGCGCCCCCGGGCCGGTGCGGGGCCGCGAGGAGCCCGGGGCTCAGACGGTGCCGGCGATCCAGCCGATGGTCTCGGTGGTGTGCGGCCCGTCGGACAGCGCGCGGCCGCTGCCCACGAGCTCGTTGATGCGGATCTTGAAGCCGGTGGTGGTGACGTCGGCGATCCGCAGGCCGGGGGTGTCGGGGCCGTTGAAGGTCTGGACGAACGGCACGACGATCACGTTCGCGTCGTTGGGGAAGGGCGTGGGGAAGGTGACCTGGGTGAAGGTCGAGGTGGCTCCACCGGTCAGCTCCGTGGCGCTGGTGGAGTTCAACTGCAGCTTGCCGGTCTGGATCATGCTCATCGCGTCCGCCTTTCGCTCGACTGCCGCCGGTCACGTCCGGTTGACGGCCGTGCGCTCGACGGCCGGGCGCTGCCTCGGTGCGAAGCAACCGTGGGTGGGATGCCCGTATTGGTCCGCGTTTAGCGAGGATGTAGCCGGTTCGGGGTATCTGCTCTCGCCTCCCTTGCCAGGGTGGTGATGCGTCCCGGGAGCCGGTGGATCGGCTCGTGCGGCAGGTGCGCTCCTGTCGTGTGCGGGAGTTGGCGGAATCGTGTCCATCGCGGGGTGGCGGGGTTGACCGTGGCCACGCAGGACGGTTGGCTCGGCCGGAACGAAGGGGAGCGCAAGGGGAGGGGAGCCCATGAGGACGACGACGGCACGGGTGGTCTGCGCCCTGGCGGCCGCGCTGCTGGTGGGCGCCGGGACACCGGCGGCGCACGCCCGGACCACGCCCGCGTCCGAACCGGCCTCCGCACCGGCGTCCGCGCCCGCGTTCGCGGCGAGGGACGGCGGCACGGTGCGGGTGAACGTGAGCCCGGACGGCACGCCCGCCGACGACTGGTCCGAGCCGCTCGGGCTGAGCGCCGACGGCCGCTACGCGCTGTTCGCCTCGCTGGCCTCCAACCTGGTGCCCGGCGACACCAACCGCCTCTACGACGTCTTCGTCCGCGACCTGTGGACGCGGCACACCGAGCGGGTCAGCCTCGCCGACGGCGGCGCCCAGCTGGACGGTTCCACCGTCCAGGCGGCGATCAGCGGCGACGGCCGGTACGTCGCCTTCAGCAGTGACGCCGTCAACGCCGTTCCCGGGAACGGCGGCGGGCGCACCGACGTCTACGTCCGCGACCGCCTCACCGGCCGGACCGAGCCGGTCACCGTCGGCACCGGCGCCGGGAACTCCGTCAGCCCCGCGATCAGCGCCGACGGCCGGTACGTCGCCTACTCCTCGGACCGCGCCGACCTCGCCCCCGGGGCACGGGCGGGCACCGCCAACGTCTACCTGACGGACCGCTGGACCGGTACCACCCGCCTGGTCACCGCCGGGCAGGGCGGCGCCCCCGCAGACGGCGGCTCGGTGGAGCCCTCGCTCAGCGCCGACGGCCGGACCGTCGCCTTCCGGTCGAAGGCGGCCAACCTGTTGCCGGCCGCCCCGGCCGCCCCGGCCGCCCTGAAGCCGCCGCCCACCCGTCAGCTGTTCCCGCTCTACGTCTACGACACCCGCACCGGCCGGATCGAGGGCGCGAGCATCGACCCGAGCGGCACCCTGCGCGACGCCGTGCGGCAGAGCCGGCTGAGCCCCGACGGCCGGTTCGCGCTGTTCCGGGTGTTCCAGCCGGACCAGGGCGGCACCCGCGTCCCGCTCTACGCCCGGGACCTGCACACGGGCACGGTGACGGAGGTGGCCCCCGCCGGCGCCCAGTCGGCCGTCATGACGGCGGACAACCGCTGGGTCCACTTCGTCTCGGACGACGCCGGCCTGGTGCCCGGCGACACCAACGGCGCCCCGGACCTCTTCCGGCGGGACCTGCGGACCGGCCGGGTCGAGCGGGTCGCCGAGGCCGTCGGCCCGTCCTTCGCGCCCGCCGTGGACGCGTTCGGCACCACCCTGCTGTTCGGCGCCCTGAACGGCACCGGCTCCGACGTCCTGGTGCGCTACCTGCCGCCCCGCTGACCGGCCGCGGCGCCCGGCTCCCGCAGGGTGCGGCGCGCCGCGACCAGGGTGAGCAGGCCCCACAGGACGGCCAGCACCGCGGTGACGTGGACGCCGCCGCGGCGGAATTCGAGGTCCTCGTCGAGCGGGACCGGCGGCGCCCAGCCCGCCGGGTCGACCAGCACGTTCTCGGTGTCGCCGATGTCGCGCGTGCCCGTGCAGCCGTAGCCGCCGACCTCGGCGTGCGGGAGCGGCCGCCCGTCGGCGCGGCGGATGGCGCAGGTCCAGCTCACCCTGCCGTTCTTGTCCTTGGCGCTGTGGGCCGCGGTGACCACCACCGCGGTCTCCACGCCGCGCTGCGCCATGATCTGGGCGCGGATGCTCGTCGTCGGCAGCACCAGCAGCAGCACGCCGAGCAGGACGGCCGGCCAGATGATCCAGCCGCGGGGCCGGACGAAGCCGAGCGCGACGACTCCCGCCGAGAGCACCAGGAACGCCAGGACGCCGCAGGGCAGCTGGTAGTCCGGGTTGCTGCCCAGTGCCGCCAGGCCGACCATCAGCACCGGCGTGAGTGCCCCGACCAGCCACGCCGTCCGGCGGACCGTTCGTGCCGACAGCTGCGGCTCCGGGCGCCTGTGGACCCGCTTCGGGGGCGGGACCACCCCCTCGGCGAGCGGCCTCTTCCGCTTCTTCCTGCCGGCCATGTCTTCCCCCGTTCGTTCTTTCGTCGCGCTGGGGACAGTCTGACCGCGGTTCCTGACGCGCGGTACGGAGGGGCGGTACGGAGGGGCGGTACGGAGGGGCGGTGCGTGGGGGCGGGCCGTGACCGCCCGTCGGCCCCTCGCCGACGGTGTTACCGACGAGTTCACCGAATGCTCGCCCGATGTCTTGCGGTCCGTGCCGACAGCCAAGTTGGATGAACAACATCCCTCGACCCGACGGGTCCACGACAACGCCCCCCACGGAGGCCCGATGCCCCTGTCGTCCGTCCGCCGCGCCCTCGCCGCCGGCGCCGCCGCCACCGTCCTCGCCGTGCTCGGCGCCGTCCCGGCCTCGGCCGAGACCGCCCCCACGACCGCACCGCCGCTCGACGTGCTGACCTACAACACGTTCCTGATGAGCACCTCGCTCTACCCCAACTGGGGCCAGCAGTACCGGGCGCAGGCCATCGCCTCGGCGGACTTCTTCCAGGGCCACGACGTGGTCGTGCTGGAGGAGGCCTTCGACAACTCGGCCTCCGACGCGCTGACCGCCAAGGCCTCGGCCGCCTACCCGTACCACACGCCGGTGGTCGGCCGCTCCACCAGCGGCTGGGACGCCACCTCCGGCAGCTACAGCTCCACCACCCCCGAGGACGGCGGCGTCACCCTGCTCAGCAAGTGGCCGATCCTGCGCAAGGAGCAGTACGTCTACAAGGACGCCTGCGGCTCGGACTGGTTCTCCAACAAGGGCTTCGTCTACGCGGTGCTGGACGTCAACGGCCGCCGTACCCACGTGGTCGGCACCCACCTCCAGTCCACCGACTCGGGCTGCGCGAGCGGCCAGGCGGCGGACATCCGGGCCAAGCAGCTCACCGCGATGCGCTCCTTCCTGGACGCCAAGCGGATCCCGGCCGACGAGCCGATCCTGGTCGCGGGCGACCTCAACATCGACTCGCACGGCTCCGAGTACCAGGCGCTGCTGACCAACGGCAACCTCGCCCCGGCCTCCGCCCGCACCGGCTGGCCGTACTCCTTCGACACCGCCGACAACTCCGTCGCCGCCTACCGCTACCCGGGCGAGCCCAAGGAGGACCTCGACTACGTCCTCTACCGGGCCGACCACGCCCGTCCGCAGGAGTACACCAACCAGGTGGTCCGGGTGCACAGCGCGCCCTGGACGGTGAGCAGTTGGGGCAAGAGCTACACCTACACCGACCTCTCCGACCACTACCCGCTCGCCGCGCACTGACCCTCCGGGTCCTCCGGGGGTGTGGGATGCGTCACCCGTGACGCCCCACCGGCGGTTCGGCCCCTTACGATCCTGAACGCCGAGGTCGGGCGCCGTCGTACCGCGGCGGCGCCCGCCCGGCAGCCAGCGATCCGGCCCGAGGAGAAGCGCACGTGACCACCCCCACCGCCGCGCCCGACAGCTACTACCAGCGCACCGGCGAGAACAGCTACAAGCCCACCGCGCAGGCGCAGGGTGCCTGGCACCCCGACGAGCAGCACTTCAGCCCGCTCGGCGGCCTGATCGTGCACGCCATCGACGGCCACCGGGCCGGCCACCAGCGGGCCGACCGCCCCGCCGACGGCCTGGCGCTGGCCCGGATCAGCTACGACATACTCGGCCTGATCGCCCTCGACGAGTTCGAGATCACGGTGGAGACCGTCCGCCCCGGGCGCACCATCGAGCTGGTCGAGGCCACCGTGGTGACCGGCGGGCGGGCCGTGGTCCGGGCCCGCGCCTGGTTCCTCGCCGAGCTGGACACCACCGCCGTCGCCGGCACCCACGACCGGCCGCTGCCCGGGCCCGAGGAGTTCGAGCCCTGGACGATGGCCGGGGTGTGGGGCGGCGGCTACATCGCCTCGATCGACGTCCGCCGCCGGGAGACCGCCCCGGGCCGGGCCGCCGCCTGGATCTCCACCCCGGTCGAGCTGGTCGCGGGGGAGCCCAGCGGCCCGCACGCCTCCTTCGTCAAGCTGGTGGACACCGCCAACGGCATCGCGGTGCGGCAGAACCCCACCGAGTGGATGTTCCCCAACGCCGACCTGACGATCCACTTCCACCGCCGCCCCGAGGGCCCCTGGACCGGCCTGGACACCAGCGTCAGCTTCGGCCCGGCCGGGCACGGCGTCACCAGCACCGTGCTGCACGACGTCCACGGCCCGCTGGGCCGGGCCGAGCAGATCCTCACCGTCCGCCCGCTGAACGGGAGCTGACGGGCCGGGGGGGGGGGGGGCGGAGGGAGGGGGGGGGATGGAATTTTGACAGCGGGAACCGCGCCCCCGGCCCCTCCCCGATGTCCCCCCCCCCGGCTGTGCACTGGGGCCGGGCCCACGCGTGCCCGGCCGCAG
>NZ_JBHVJT010000030.1:80193-84701 GCF_042798815.1 Kitasatospora sp. NPDC057738
GGGCGCAACAAGCACTGTGCGGCAAAGCGCCAACGCCCTGTGGGTCAGGGCGGAGCAGCTCCCCACTTCCCCCTGGTGAAGGGGGAGCGGAGGGGCTGGGCGCCCCCCCCTGGACGGTGGGCGGCGCCGCCTTCGGGGCGGGCCGTGCTCAGCCCTGCAGCGAGTCCATGAAGGAGCTCACCGAGAAGACCGCCTTGCCCGGGCCCGCCGGGCCGTAGCCGGGCGGGGAGGAGAGGCCGAACTCGTCCAGGGTCGCCCGGTAGGTCTGCAGCAGCCGGATGTGGTACTCCAGTGGCGCGCCCTGCGGGTTGGCCTTGCCGAGCGGGGTGGTGGGCTCGGGGCACCAGGTGGTGAAGCGCGGCACCACGCCGTGGGACATGAAGAAGCGCAGGCCCTCCTCGGTGGAGGCGATCGCCTCGTCCACCGTGGTGAAGCCGAAGGGCTCGGCCATCTCCACGCCCGCGACGAAGTTGGGGATCACGTTCTCCGGGCCGAACACCTCGGTGGAGTCGAGGATCCGGCGGTGCCACTCGTCCCGGCCGACGTAGCGCTCCTTGCCCGGGCAGTAGAGCTCGAACAGCCGCTTGTCCCACACCTCGAAGTTGGGGTGGTAGATCCGCACGCCGTAGTCGTGGAAGCGCTGGACGTCCTCGCGCGGCAGCGCCTGGGCCACCACCTTGCCGATCCAGCGGCCGGGGAAGCGCTCCTCGATGGCCTTGGCGTACTGCCCGTAGAAGTCGGCCTCGTCCCGGCCGCCGACGCGCGAGGTGATCGCCCCGCCGGTGAGGGTGTACGCCTGGGAGGCGCGGGCGGTGTCGTGCTCGTCGATCAACGCCAGCGCCTCCAGCACCTCCTCGACCGGCTTGACCCCGGTGTACGGGCGGCCGGCGGCCTTGTGCTGGCGCCAGTTGTGGTTGATGTCGCAGTACTGGCACTCCTCCTTGGCGCCGAAGTACTGGCAGACCCGGAACACCGTGAGGTAGATCAGGTAGCCCCACTGGATGGTCGGGGCGACCTCCATCACCGACTTCCCGTTGGCCAGCGTGTGCCGGTAGTAGTCCGGCATCGGCGGCAGGCCGACATCGGCGATCCGCGCACCGTCCAGGTAGAGGCCGAGGGTGCCGTCCTCGCCGGCGCCGACCCGGTAGGGCGAGTCCGGGTTCACCCGCACCGACACCACCGTGCGGCGCAGCCCGTACGGCCCGCCGGTCAGCACGATCTCCTCCGGCGGCCGGTTGAGCGCGGCGGCGCCCAGCTCGGGCAGGGTGCGGTGGTCGAAGGAGAAGATGAAGTACGACTTCGGCTTGACCTCGCCGCCCCCGTCGGCGCCGGCGCTGCCGCTGAGTGCCGACTCGTCGAAGGCCATGCCGCCGCGCAGCAGGTCCTCCTTGATCACCGCCTCCCGGGGCACGTCGGGATAGCGCTCCATGAGCTCCTCGACGAGTGCGGTGCGGCTGCGGGCCTGGCTCTCCATGCGCTGGTCTTCCTTCCTGGCCCCGTCCTCACGGCGCCCAGGCCATTCTGGTCCCCCTTACCGGTGGGGCCGTGCACCGGGCCGGGAGGTGACCGACCGGCCCGGCCCGGTCGCCGTCCGCTACCGCGACGGCGTGCCGGATCCAGCAGCGTGACGGCGGCGGCGAGCAGCTCCTGGTGGTGGCCCGGGACGTCCCGCCCGCCCGGCCGGTGCGGCGCGGTGGCCGCCACGCCGAAGTCCTCCAGCCGGCCACCGGTGCTCGCCCGACCCGTGCAGAACGGTGCCGGTGCCGGCCGCGGAGGGGGGCCACCCGGGGTCGGCCGGCCGGGGACACGGGTGGGCGTCAGTGGGTTGACGCGGGGGCGGGCGGCTCGGGCGGCTCGGGCGGGAGGGTTCGCGGCCAGGGCGGCCCCGGGACCGGTGTGATCAATGCACGACTGCGGCCCGCTCAAACGTCGTCAGCCCGAACGTTCACCCTATCGGGTGAGGAAGATCGTCCGTTGCGATGCGGAACGCGCCTTCGCGCCTACGGTGGTGAACCGAACCGAACGGGACGGGGGCGGAAGCCCGAGTTCCCGTTCGAGGCTGACGGAATGACGATCCGTCATATGCGCGCGACCCCTTCCCAGAGGAGGCTCCATGCCCCTGCGTGCCAGACCGGAGACACCATGCGGGCCCGTGACCGCCCCGGCGGTGGGCCCATGAGCACCCCGGCGATCGACCGGATCCTGCGCGGGCCCAGCGGGCTGGGCACCTCCGGGCTGCAGTTCCGGCCGCAGGTGTCGGCGCCCGAGGTCGAGGCCCCCGAGGCCCCCGCCTCCGAGGTCCCGGTGCCCGAGGTCCCGGAAGCCGCGACCGAGGTCACGGCGGCGACCCCCGGGTTCCGGCTGCCGCCCGTCCACGTCCTGCCCGTTCCGCCCGCCGCGGCCGCGACGACCTCGGCGGCCGCGAGCCCGGCCGCCGAGGCGCCGAGCGGCGGCAAGCCCAAGGCCGGCGACCCCATCCCCGGCCTGTACCACCACCCGATCGCCGAGCCCGACCCGGTGCGGGTGGAGGCGCTCAGCGCGGAGATCAAGGTCTGGGCCATGGAGGAGGTGGAGCTGTACCCGCCGGACTGGGAGAAGGACTTCGACGGCTTCTCCACCGGGCGCTACATGGTGGCCTGCCACCCGGACGCGCCGAGCGTCGACCACCTGATGCTCGCGGCCCGCCTGATGGTGGCCGAGAACGCGGTGGACGACTGCTACTGCGAGGACCTCGGCGGGTCGCCGATCGGCCTGGGCAGCCGCCTGCTGCTCGCGCACACCGCGCTGGACCCGCTGCACACCACGACGGAGTACCACCCGGAGTGGGAGGCCTCGCTGTCGTCGGACGCGCCCCGGCGCGCCTACCACTCGGCGATGGAGTACTTCACCCGGGCCGCCACGCCCTCCCAGTCGGACCGGTTCCGGCACGACATGGCGCGGCTGCACCTCGGGTACCTGGCCGAGGCCGCCTGGGACCAGGCGGACCACGTGCCGGAGGTGTGGGAGTACCTGGCCATGCGCCAGTTCAACAACTTCCGCCCCTGCCCGACGATCACGGACACCGTCGGCGGCTACGAGCTGCCCGCCGAGCTGCACGCGCTGCCCGCGATGCAGCGGGTGATCGCGCTGGCCTCCAACGCCACCACCATCGTCAACGACCTCTACTCGTACATGAAGGAGCTGGCCAGCCCCGGACTGCACCTGAACCTGCCGGTGGTGATCTCCGAGCGCGAGGGCGTCTCCCGCAAGGAGGGCTACCTGAAGGCGGTCGAGGTCCACAACGAACTGATGCTGGCCTTCGAGGCCGAGGCGGCGGCCCTGGCCCTGTCCTGCCCGGTGCCGGCCCTCCCACGGTTCCTGCGCGGTGTGGCCGCGTGGGTGGACGGCAACCACTACTGGCACCAGACCAACACCTACCGCTACACGCTGCCCGACTTCTGGTGACACCGGCCCTTCCGGCGGCGCCACCTCCCACCGGCAGCGAATCCCCTTTGATGACCGACCCCTTGACCATCCACTAGGAGTTGACCCATGTCCGTGACCGACGACATCACCACCCCCGGCAACACCATTCCCGGCCCGGCGACCCCGTACCAGGGCGACATCGCACGCTACTGGGACCACGAGGCCCGTCCGGTCAACCTTCGCCTGGGTGACGTCGACGGCCTCTACCACCACCACTACGGGATCGGGGAGATCGACCGGGCCGCGATCGGCGACCCGGCCGACAGCGAGCGCGAGAAGAAGGTGATCGCCGAGCTGCACCGCCTGGAGTCCGCCCAGGCCGACGTGCTGCTCGACCACCTCGGCGACATCCGCGCCGACCACACCCTGGTCGACGCGGGCTGCGGCCGCGGCGGCTCGATGGTGATGGCCCACCAGCGCTTCGGCTGCCGGGTCGAGGGCCTGACCCTCTCCACCCAGCAGGCCGAGTTCGGCAACAAGCGCGCCGCCGAGCTGGGCATCGGCGACTTCGTCCGCTCCCGGGTCGCCAACATGCTGAACATGCCCGTCGAGACCGGCACGGTCGCGGGCTCCTGGAACAACGAGTCCAGCATGTACGTCGACCTGCACGACCTGTTCGCCGAGCACTCCCGGGTGCTGAGCGTCGGCGGCCGGTACGTGACCATCACGGGCTGCTGGAACCCGCGCTACGGCCAGCCGTCGAAGTGGGTCTCGCAGATCAACGCCCACTTCGAGTGCAACATCCACTCCCGCCGCGAGTACCTGCGGGCGATGGCCGACAACCGTCTGGTGCCGCAGGCCGTCATCGACCTGACCCCGGACACCCTGCCCTACTGGGAGCTGCGCAACACCACCTCGCTGGTGACCGGCATCGAGGAGGCGTTCATCGAGTCCTACAAGGACGGCTCCTTCCAGTACGTGCTGATCGCGGCCGACCGGGTCTGATCGCCCGATCCCGTGGCCTCCGGACGGTGGCCCACGCCTCACGACGGCGGGGTGTTGACAACGACCGGGAGGTGAACATTGTCCGTGCCTGCGAGAGC
>NZ_JBHVJT010000030.1:84735-95375 GCF_042798815.1 Kitasatospora sp. NPDC057738
ATCGGGACAAGCGGGGTCTAACCCCCAGACCCTGTGACCTCCGGAAGGTCCCCCACACCCAACAACACCGCCCCCCCCCCCCCCGGGGGGGGCCCGCCGTCGTCCGTGCCGGAGGGACCGTGCCGTCGTCCGTGCCGGAGGGACCGGGCCCGGGGCCGGCTACGGCCTGGTGAAGGTGTAGTGGGTGACGCCGCTCGGACTGGTCACCGCCTCGGTGCGGAAGCGCCGCTCCAGCCCTTCGAGCCCGCCCCAGAGCGGCTCCCCCCGGCCGAGCAGCACCGGCACCACGACCACGTGCAGGTGGTCGACCAGATCGGCCTCCAGGAAGGCCCGGACGGTGGCCGGGCCGCCGCCGATCCGCACGTCCAGGCCGCCGGCCGCCTCCCGGGCCCGGCGCAGCGCCTCCTCGGGGGAGGCGTCGAGGAAGTGGAAGACCGTCCCGCCGTCCATCTCCAGGGAGGGGCGCGGGTGGTGGGTGAGCACGAAGACCGGGGTGTGGAACGGCGGGTTCGGCCCCCACCAGCCCCGCCAGTCCTCGTCCTGCCAGGGGCCGCGCTGCGGGCCGAACTTGTTGCGGCCCATGATCTCCGCGCCGATGCCGTCGCCCCAGGTGCGGGCCATCGCGTCGTCCACGCCGGTGTCGCCGCCCTCCTGGCCGTTCATCCGCCGGAACGTCCGGGTGCGGAAGAACCAGCTGTGCAGCCGGTCGCCGGCGTGGCCGAACGGCGCGTCGAGGCTCTGCCCCTCGCCCGTGCCGTAACCGTCCAGGGAGATCGAGAAGTTGTGGACCCGGACCAGGGACATCGGTTCCTCCGCCGTTCTGCGCGCCTCGCGCGTGTCTCGGGTGCGGACCGCCCGCACCCCGCGCGCGGGCCACGTTAACCAGGAGTGGCTATCGCCTGACGCACCATCACCGCCCCCGGGCGTGGCGCGGCGCGTGCCGTGACGGATGGCGGGGCGGCGGCGCGTGCGGTGACGGTGGCGGCGGGGTGCGGTGACGGGTGTGGCGGATGTGGAGCGCGTGGAGGAAGGGGAGGGGAGCGGGGGAGAAGCGGTGCAGCCGTCACGCTATTGTCGTGCCTTCTTCATTCTGAGCACGCCCGGGCGGGCGATGCTTCGTCAGGCTGCCCGGGAGCAGGGCGGCCGGCATCCCATGACTTGGGGGGACCGTTCCGATGACCGTACGCCGCACCCTGACCGGATTCCTGGCCGCAGGCCTGATCGCCGCCGCGGCGGCGCTGATCCCGACCGCCCCGGCGGACGCCACCACGGGCGGGTCGGGCGACCTGCCGTTCGGCTCCGCGACCACCGTCGGCCTGCACAACACCTACGACCCGGCCGCGTTCCCGTACCTCGCCCAGGGCCTGGACACCGGCACCGGCATGATCGAGCTGGACCTCTGGCCGAACGTCTTCACCAAGACGTGGCAGGTCAGCCACTCCAACCCGTTCGGCAACTCCAACAACTGCACCGCCGCGAGCACCCCCGCGCAGCTCTACGCGGGCGGCACCGACCAGAACCTGGAGAGCTGCCTGGACGACGTCCGGGTCTGGCTCGGCGCGCACCCGGGCGCCGGGCCGCTGGTGATCAAGCTGGAGCTCAAGCCGGGCTACTCGGCCAACCTCGGCATGGGCCCGGACCAGCTGGACGCGCTGATCGCCCAGCACCTCGGC
The DNA here is from genome assembly GCF_042798815.1 of Kitasatospora sp. NPDC057738. Taxonomy (NCBI): domain Bacteria; kingdom Bacillati; phylum Actinomycetota; class Actinomycetes; order Kitasatosporales; family Streptomycetaceae; genus Kitasatospora; species Kitasatospora sp. NPDC057738. Next base: position 86,409 of record NZ_JBHVJT010000030.1, read on the forward strand.
TCCGCCGTGCTGCGCCCGGCCGACCTGCTGGCCAGGCCCGGCGGCGGCTCGTACGCGAGCGTCGACGAGGCGGTGCGGGCGGGCAACTGGCCGAGCCGCTCGGCGCTGGCCGGGAAGGTGCTGCTGTACGCGATCCCGGGCACGGTCGAGCTCGGCAACCCCTTCGACACCCTGCACACCGACGTCGAGCAGGGCCGGCACCTGCGCGATCTGGCGGCGGCCGGCCGGATCGGCCAGGCGCAGGTGTTCCCCTCCGTGCTCGGCGCCGCCACCGGCGACCCGCGCGGCCAGTACGCCGGGGCGGACGCCTCGATCCGGCCCTGGTTCGTGGTCTTCGACGGTGACGCCTCCACCTACGTCAGGACCGTCGACACCGCCTGGTACGACAACGCCCACTACCTGCTGGTGATGACGGACTCCCACCTGGTCGCGCCGGAGATCAGCGGCACGGATCCGACCGCGGACCAGGCCCGGGCCCGCACCGAGCAGCTGGCGAAGGCGCACGCGAGCATCGTCTCCAGCGACTGGCGCAGGCTCCCGGCGGTGCAGTCGCTGGTGCTGTCGCGCGGCTGAGGCCGGCCCGGCGGCTGACCGGGCCGAGGCCCTGACGGGTACGTCGAGTTGACCGGAGGTGAAGAGTTGGAACGGGGCTTCCGATGGCTCCCGACCGTCGCCATCCTGGTTGTCATGACCCGAACTCTACGCGCGTGGAAGACCCGCGTCGCCGCCACCGCCGCCGTTGCCCTGGTCACCCTCGCGCCGATCGCCGTCGCGACCGAGGCGCAGGCCGCGGTGAGCGGCTCGGTGTGCCTGTCCGCCCTGCCGTCCCAGGCCGGCACCACCCTCGACCTGATCGCCTCCGGCGGTCCCTTCCCGTACAGCCAGGACGGTGTCGTCTTCCAGAACCGGGAGCGCGTGCTGCCCGCGCAGTCCTCCGGCTACTACCACGAGTACACCGTGGTCACCCCGGGCTCGCCGACCCGCGGCGCCCGTCGCATCGTCACCGGCAAGCAGTACCACGAGGACTACTACACCGCCGACCACTACGTGACCTTCCGCAAGATCAACTTCGGCTGCTGAACCGGCCACCGCTCACCGCTCCACCGCTCCACCGCTCCACCGATCACCGCTCCACCGGGCACCTCCGGGGCCCCGGCGCCGCACCCCGCGCCGGGGCCCCGGGCGCGTCCGATAGCGTCGGGGCGTCCGGCAACGACTCCTGGAGGTTCCCGTGCCGCAGATCCTGGTCGACCACTCGGCCGAACTCGACTTCGACCGGGCGGCGCTGGCCGCCGAGGTCCACCAGGCGATCACCGAGGTGATCGACACCACGGTGGCGGACTGCAAGACGCTCTTCCGTCCCGCGGGCCGGCACCACGTCGGCGACGGGACGAGCGGCGAGGCCGTGGTGCTGGTCGAGGTGAAGATCCTGGCCGGCCGCAGCACCGAGCAGCGCGCCGAACTGACCGCCCGGGTGCTCGCCGCCCTGCGCGCCCGGATCGACCGGCCCGCCGCCATCGGCGTCCAGGTCACCGAACTCGACCGGGACACCTACCGGTTCGTCCACCACCCCGGCCACTGAGACCCCGGCCACTGAGCCGTGAACTCCGAGCCGTGAACTCCGAGCCCTGCCGCCGAGTCCCGTCCGCCGGGCGGGGTCCGGGGAACGGCGGCGGCACCGGGCCCGTGAGCCCGGCGCCGCCGGTGGAGCAGGCCCGCGGTCAGTCCGTCGGGCAGTGGATGCCCGCGGCCGGGACGGTGCCGTCCAGCAGGAACGCGTCCACCGAGGCGCGGACGCACTTGCTCGCGCCGTAGCCGGTGTGGCCCTCGCCGTCGCGGCTGATCAGGACGGCGTTGCCGAGTTCGGCGGTGAGCTTCTCGGCCCAGGCGTACGGGGTGGCCGGGTCCCCGGTGGTGCCGACGACCACGATCGGGGCGGTGGCGGCCGACTTGATCACGTGCGGCTTCTCGGTCGCGCGGAACGGCCAGATCCGGCAGTCCGGGTCGAACAGCGAGGCCATCGGGTCGTGCTTGCCGACCAGCGGGGCCTTGGCGGCGAGGTCGGTCAGCGCGGCCTGCAGCTGCTCACCGGCCGGGGCGTCGGTGGCGCCGTCGGCGCAGTGGATGGCGGTGTAGGCGTCCGCGGACGGGCTGTAACGGCCGTCGTCTTCGCGGCCGTTGTAGCCGTCGGCGAGGTTGAGCAGGTAGTCGCCCTTGCCGCGCACCATCGCCCAGCCGATGGAGTTGCGCAGGCCGGTCCAGGCCTTCTCGCCGCCGTAGAGCCGGCTGAGCACACCGGTCCAGGCCGCGCTGGAGGTGAGGGTGCGGCCCTTCTCCGTCTTGAGCGGCTTGTCCTTGAGCCCGTCGAGGAAGGCGGCGAGCTTCTGCGGGGCCTGGTCGGCGTCCTTGCCGAGCGGGCACGCGTCCTTGGTGACGCAGTCCGCGGCGAAGGCCTTCAGCGCCCGCTCGAAGCCGGCCGACTGCTCGATGTTGTGCTGGATCAGCGAGGTGGAGGCCGAGGTGGCGCCGTCCAGGACGAGCCGGCCGACCCGGTCCGGGAACTCCTCGGCGTAGAGCGAGCCGAGGTAGGTGCCGTAGGACATGCCGAGGTAGCTGAGCTTCTGGTCGCCGAGGGCGGCGCGCAGCACGTCCATGTCCCGGGCGGTGTTGCGGGTGCCGACGAAGGGCAGGACCTGTGCGTACTTGGCCTGGCAGGCGTCGGCGAGCTGCTTGCCGTGGTCGTCGCCGGCCTGGTCGGTGTTCAGCCAGGCGTCCCGGGCCCGGTCGTCCAGGCAGTTGAGCGGGCTGGTGCCGCCGGTGCCGCGCGGGTCGAAGCCGACGATGTCGTAGCGGTCGTGCAGCGGGCCGTCGAGGCCCTTGGGGTCGTAGGTGACCATCTGGACGCCGGAGCCGCCCGGGCCGCCGGGGTTGAGCAGCAGGGAGCCGATCCTCTGGTCGGGCTTGGTGGCCGGGTTGCGGACCACGGCGACGTCGAGGGTGCCGGCGGCCGGGGCGGTGTAGTCGAGCGGGACCTTGAGGGCGGCGCACTGGAGCGCCGAGACGTCCTCCTTGTTCTGCGGGTCCTTTGCGCAGGGGCCCCAGGCGAGCTGCTGGCCGTAGAAGGCCTTGAGCGCCGGGTCGGCGGCACCGGTGGGCTTGACGGTCGGGGTGGGCGTCGGGGTGGCCGTCGGCGTCGCGCCGGCGGGGGCCGTGGTGGCCGCGGGCGCGGCGGCCGTGCCGCTCCCGCCGGTGCAGCCGGCCAGCAGGGCGGCGGTGGCGACGGCTGCGACGGCGGCGGGCAGGACGCGCCGCGGATTCCTGGTGATCATGAAATGCACGGCACAGGAATATCACCTGCCTGTCACATCGGTCACATGGGATTCTCGGAGTTCTCCGCACGACGCCTCTCGCCACGATGCCGGGGTGGAGCCGTCCGCCGGGCGCGAGGGGTGATTCCGCGGGGCGCCGAACGATGCCATGCTGAGGTCATGACAGAAAGCAGTGCGGTGGCCCCGCTCCGTGAGCAGGCGGAAGCCGGCGGGCGGCGGCGGGAGTTGGCCGCGGCGACGGTCGGATCGGTGGTCGAGTCCTTCGACTGGAGCATCTACGCCGTCCTCGCGCCCTACTTCGCGGCGGACCTCTTCGGGCACGGCAAGCACGGCGTCAGCGGCGTGCTCGGCGCGTACGTCACCTTCGCAGTGGGCTTCGTCGCGCGGCCGGTCGGCTCCTACCTGATCGGGCGCCTCAGCGACACCAGGGGACGGCGCTTCGCGCTGAGCCTCGGCATGGCGGTGATCGCCGCCGCCAGCCTGGGCATCGCCGTCATCCCCGGCCAACAGGCCATCGGGGTCTGGGCGGCACTGCTGGCCGTGCTCGCCCGGGTGGTGCAGGGGCTCGCCTTCGGCGGGGAGGCGCCGAGCGTGGCCGCGTACGTGACCGAGACCGCCCCGCCGCGGCACCGCTTCGCGTTCAGCTCGATCTCCTACGGCGGGATCGTCCTCGGCTCGCTGCTCTCCTTCGGGGTGCTCACCGTGCTGATCCACACCATCGGCAAGTCCGGTCTGGAGAACGGTGGTTGGCGCCTGGGTTTCGCGGTCGCCGCACTGCTCGGGCTGGCCGCCGTCTGGGTGCGGCGGTGGGCGCCGGAGAGCGCGGAGTTCCGCCGCACCCGGGAGCGCGCGCGGCGCACCGCCCGCCCGCCGTTCCTGCGGACGCTGCGCGAGCACCGGTGGGCGGTGCTCACCGTCTTCCTCAACACCCTCGGGGGGACGGTCGGTTACTACTTCGCGCTGGCGTACCTGCCGCAGTACGCCGCCGCCTACCACGTGGTCGGCAAGGAGGAGGCGGCCTCCTTCATGACGGTGGTGCTCGTCGTGGTGCTGGCCACCATGCTGCTCACCGGTGTCGCCGCCGACCGCTTCGGCCTGCTGCCGGTCGCCCGGATCGGCTTCGGCCTGCCGATCCCGATGGTCGGCATCCTGCTCGCCGGGCTGCGCCAGGGCTGGCTGCCGTTCCAGGTCGTCGCCGTGCTGCTGGGGATGCTGGTGGCCACGGTGCTCGGCACGCTCAACGTCTTCACCGGGCTACTCTTCCCGACCGAGGTGCGGGCGGTCGGCCTCGGCGTGGTCAACGCGACCACCATCGCCGCGTTCGGCGGCACCTTCCCGCTGCTCGCCGAGTGGCTGAACGGCCGTCATCTGCTGGGCCTGATCCCCGGATACGTCACCGTCTGCACGGCCGGCCCGGCCCTCGCGCTGCTGACGGCGATGAAGGTGCCGTCCTTCGCCGCGGCCGTGCGGGGCGCGGAAGCCTCGGTTCAGCGGACACCGGGAACCGCCTGACGGACAGTCATCCACTGTGGTTGAGTGGTCCGGACCATTGCTGATCGGGGAGGGCGGAGCATGGGCACCGACGCATCGGGTGCGGACATACCGGACACTGCCGGACGGGGCGTCGGCGCATCGGACACCGGTCCGGGTGTCGGCGGTCCGGACGACCGGGGTTCGGACGACTGGGGGTCCTACGACCGTCCGCCGGGCGCCGGCCTGTCGGAGAGCTGGCTGACCGAGCCCGGGTTCGAGGAGCCGCCGCAGGTGGACCTGCGCACCGACCGGGCGCACTCGGCCCGGGTCTACGACTACCTGCTCGGCGGCAAGACCAACTTCCCCGCGGACCGCGAGGTCGGCGACCGCGTCCTGGCCGACCTGCCCGGCGTGCGCGCGGACGCCACCGCCGCCCGTGCCGTGATGCACCGGATGGTGCGCCGGCTCGCCGAGGTGCACGGCGTGCGCCAGTTCCTGGACGTCGGCACCGGCATTCCCACCGCGCCCAACCTGCACGAGATCGTGCAGTCCGTCGACCCGGCCTGCCGCGTGGTCTACGTCGACAACGACCCGATCGTGCTCGCCCACTCGCGCGCCCTGCTCACCAGCACCCCCGAGGGCCGCACCGCCTACGTCCAGGGCGACCTGCGCGAACCGGAGCGGTTCCTCGCCGACCCGGCGGTGGCCGGCACCCTGGACCTCCGCGAGCCGGTCGCCCTGACGCTCATCAACATCGTCCACTTCCTCTCCGACGAGGCCGCGCACCCGCCCGTCCGCAAGATCCTGGACGCCCTGCCCGCCGGCAGCTTCCTCGCGCTGTCCGCGGGGACGGCCGACATCGCGCCGGAGCGCAGCGCGGCCGCCGCCCGCCGGTACGAGGACGCCGGGATCACGCTTCACTTCCGCTCGCGCGAGCGCGTCGAACTCTTCTTCGCCGGGCTGGAGTTGGACGATCCTGGGGTGGTCCTGATCAACGACTGGCACCCGGAGCTCGCCGAGGTCCCGGCCCCGGGCGGGGGCACGGTCTCGGTGTACGGGGGAGTCGGCCGCAAGGCGTAGTCGGATCCTTCCTCGTCAAAACGATCGTCTTTACGTGCTCATGTCATTAAAGTGACTGCCCGTCGAACCCCCCACTCGGCAGGCGGAGATTTCATGACCATTGCACGCAGGTCCATCCTCAAGGGCACCTCGGCGGCCGGAGCCGCCCTCGTGGCGGCAGGGACGGCGGCCGCGCAACCCGCGGCCGCCCAGCCGGCCGACGACGCGCCCGCCGGTCCGCTCCTGCAGACCACCCCGCACCGCGCCGGAACGGCCTCGGTGACCGGGCTGCACCTGCAGTTCGGCACCGACGCCAGTACGGAGATGACCGTCTCCTGGCTCACCCCGCAGTCCGTGCGCCGACCACAGGTGCGGTACGGCTCGCCGGACGGCGGCCTCGGCCGGGTCGTCCAGGCCGAGACCCGCACCTACCGGGACTCGATCGACAAGGTCGAGGTGTACGTCCACCACGCGCGGCTCACCGGCCTGCGCCCGGGCACCACCTACCTCTACAACGCCGGCCACGACGGCGCCAACGCCGAGACCGGCACCTTCACCACCGCCCCGCGCGGCCGAACCCCCTTCACCTTCACGAGCTTCGGGGACCAGGCCGCGCCCAACCTCCGCCGCCGGATCACCTTCCCCGACGGCATGCCCTCCCCGCTCGGCAAGTACCCCGTGTTCATGAGCAGCCAGGTCGGCACCGCGGCCTCCGCCGACATCGTCGCCGCCGTCGAACGCGTCGGGCCGCTGTTCAACCTCATCAACGGCGACCTCTGCTACTCCTCCTACGCCGGCCGCCACGGCCAGAGCCGCACCGCGACCTGGGCCGACTGGTTCATCAGCAACAGCCGCTCCACCCGGCTGCGGCCCTGGATGCCCTGCGTCGGCAACCACGAGAACGAGGGCGGCAACGGCCCGATCGGCGCGACCGGCTACCAGGCCTACTTCACCCTCCCCGACTCCTCGGCCTCCTCCGACGAGGAGACCCGGGGCATGTGGTACGCCTTCACCGTCGGCTCGGTGCGCTTCATCAGCCTCGCCAACGACGACGAGGCCATCCAGAACTCCGGCGACGTCTACCTGCGCGGCTACTCCGGAGGCGCCCAACGGCGCTGGCTGGAGCGGGAGTTGCGGGCGGCGCGGAGCAGCCGGGCGATCGACTGGATCGTGGTCTGCATGCACCACCCGATGATCTCCAGCTCGATGCACGGCTCCGGCAGTGACCTCGGCCTCCGCGAGACCTGGGGCCCGCTGTTCGACGCCTACGGGGTCGACCTGGTGGTGTGCGGCCACGAGCACTACTACGAGCGCTCCCACCCCGTCCGCGGCACCCTGCCCAACGACACCCGCACCCCGGTGCCGACCGACACCCGCACCGACCTCGTCGACACCGGGCGGGGCACCGTCCACATGATCATCGGGGCCGGCGGCAACGCCGCCACCACGCAGGACGACCTCTTCGAGAAGCCCAAGGGCCGGGTGGTCGTCGGGCTGGAGGACCCGAAGCCGGGCGCGCCGTACCGGGAGTCGGTCTGGGTCACCGAGGACGCGCCCTGGGCCGCCGTCCAGGACCGCACCCACGCCCACGGCTTCGCGGCCTTCGAGGTCGACCCGGGCGACCGGCGCGGCGGCACGACCACCATGAAGGTCGTCTACTACACCTTCGACGGACCGCACGGGGACCTCACCCCGGTGGACACCTTCACCCTGTACCGGCGCCGGACCGACGGGCGCGACGGCTGACGGCCGGGCCGCCCGGCACACGGCCGACCGGCGCAGGTCAGCCGTGTGCCGGTCACCCGTGTGCCGGTCACCCGTGTGCCGGGCGGCCCAGGGCGGCCCAGGGCGGATAAGGGCAGCCCAGGGCGGCTCAGCGCCGGAACAGACCGGTGAGCACGTCCCACCAGCCGCGGCGCTGCGCCGGGACCGTCGGGGTCGTCGGGGCCTGCGGCCCGGCCGTCCCGGCGCGCCCGGCGTTCCGGGGGCCCGGAACGGCCTGCTGAGCCGCCGAGCCGCCCTGCTCCACCTGCTGGGCCCCGGCCTTCGCCTGCTCCGCCTCCGCCTCCTCGGCCTCCGCCACCGAGAGCGGGTCCGGCTCGATGTCGCGGGCGGTGAACTCCACCGGCAGCGCCGTCAGATGACGGGAGATCCAGGCCGAACTCCAGGTCAGCTCCTCCTCGGCCACCGCGAGCCGGACGTCCGGCAGCAGGGTGAGCAGGATGTCGATCCCGGCCTCGGCGACGTGCCGCCCGATGTCCTGGCCGGGGCACTCGTGCGGACCGGCGCCGAAGGACAGGTGGGAGCGGTTGCCGTACAGCGGGGCCGCCAGGTCGGGCCGGACCACCGGGTCCACGTTGCCCGCCGCGAGCCCGAGCAGCAGCAGGTCCCCGGCACCGATCCGCTGACCGCCCAGCTCGGTGTCGGCGGTCGCCCAGCGGCCGGCCACCAGGGACATCGGCGGGGAGTCCCAGAGCACCTGGTCGAGCGCCTCGCCCAGGGTCATCTGGCCGCCGGAGAGGTGGGCGCGGAACCGCGGGTCGGTGAGCACCATCTTCAACGAGTCGGCGATCAGGTTGACGGTGGTCTCGTTCGCGGCCAGCAGCACCACCCGCAGGTGCTCCATCACCTCGTCCTCGGTCAGCCCGGCCGGGTGCGCCAGCAGGCGGCTGGTCAGGTCGTCACCGGGGCTTTCGCGCTTGAGGGCGATGGTCCGGCGCAGACCGGCGACCACGTACTCGTTGCTGGCGATCGCCGTCTCGGTGCCCTTCAGCAGGTCCCGGGCGGCGGTCACCAGCTGCGGCCCGTACTCGTCCGGCATGCCGAGCAGCTTGGTCATCACCAGCATCGGCAGGTGCTCGGCGAACTGGGAGATCAGTTCGGCCCGGCCGGTCGGCCCGACCACCTGGACCAGGTCGGTGGTGAAGCGGCGGACGTGACGGCGGATGCCGCGCCGGTCGAAGCCGTTCAGGCCGTCCAGCAGCGCGCCGCGCAGTCGGCGGTGCTCGTCGCCGTCCGCGAACACGCAGATCGGCTGCCAGGCGACCACCGGCAGCAGCGGCGAGTCCGGCGGGACCTCGTTGTTGCGGAAGGCGCTCCACAGGCG
>NZ_JBHVJT010000031.1:0-28902 GCF_042798815.1 Kitasatospora sp. NPDC057738
TGAACGGCCAACGGCTCCCACTCCGGCGCCAGCCCCGCCAACCGCGCCCGATAGGCCGACGCCACCCCCTCCCACAACGGCCTCATCGACCAACCGTCACTCGCGATGTGGTGCAAGGTCAGCACCAACACGGACTCGCCCTCGCCCTCGCCGAGGGTGAACAGCGCCACCCGCAAAGGAAGTTCGGTCGAGAGGTCGAAGGCGGCGAACGCCTCGGCCGAGATCCGTTCCGCCACCTCCTCCACCGTGCTCGGCTCGACCCGGAACGGCACCTCGACGTCGCCGGCGGGCAGCACCAGCTGGCGGGGCTGACCGTCGACCGCCGGGTAGACCGTGCGCAGGGCCTCGTGCCGGCCGACCACGTCACCGATCGCCGCCCGCAGAGCCTCCACGTCCACCGCACCGTGCAGCCGGAACGCGAACGGACTGTTGTAGGCCGCCGACGCCCCCTCCAACTGGTCCAGGAACCACAGCCGCTGCTGGGCGAACGACAGCGGCAGCACCTCCGGCCGCGGGCCCGCCACCAGCGCCGGACGCGCCGGGCGGCCGTCCTTCAGCTTCTCCGCCACCTTGGCGACGGTCGGGTTCCGGAACAGTTCACGGATGCCGAGCTCCGCGCCGAGCGTGCCGCGGATGCGACTGATCAGCCGGGTCGCGAGTACGGAGTGACCGCCCAGCGCGAAGAAGTTGTCGTCGATCCCCACCGACGGCACATCGAGGACCTCAGCGAAAAGGCCGCACAGGATCTCCTCCTGCACCGATCCGGGACCGCGGCCGTCCTCGGCCATGACCTTCTGCCCGACCGTCGGTTCCTTCTGCTGAGCCATGACATCTCCCTCTGGTGCCTATCCGGCGGTGATCGATGTGCGTGACCGGACGCCCCGGCCGGGTGCTTCGTCACCTGGCCGGGGCCGTACGCGGGTGTGCGAAAGGAATGGGAAAAAGGGAATCGGGTCCGCGGGTCAGCCGACCGCGGTCGGGCGCGGCGCCAGGTCGGTCCAGTTCTGCTCGATGTACTCCAGGCAGGCCTGGCGGTCGTTCTCGCCGAAGGCCGTGGCCCAGCCGGCCGGGACCTCGATCGCGTTCGGCCACAGGGAGTGCTGGTTCTGGTCGTTGACCAGGACCACGTAGCGGCCGTCGGCGTCCTCGAACGGATTCGTCACAGCGGTGCTCCTTCTTCGCGGGTGAATGTTCGTGGTGGGCAAAGGGACCGGGCCCCGGTGGGGCGGGGTCCGGCGTGCTACGGGTGGAGGTGCGGGCCGACCGTTCCCGGGAGCCAGACGTCCTCCGGGCCCAGTGCGGCGGGCGTGTACTTGCCCAGCGCGCTGATCAGCAGCCGCAGTTCGAAGGCCAGGCAGGAGACCAGCCGGGCGATTCCGTCCTGCGGATCCTCGTCCGCCGCGAGCAGGGCCGCCCGGCCCAGTCCGACGGCGCGGGCACCCAGGGCCAGGGCCTTGACGGCCCTCGCGCCCTCCCACATCCGGCCCGAGACCAGCAGGCAGTCGGAGGAGGAGGAGCGCGGCTCCAGCCGGCGCAGGCACTCGCCCAGCGGCAGACCGACCTGGTCGAGGAAGCTGCTGGGCGCCCAGCCGCTGCCGCCCTCGGCGCCGTCCACGGTCACCGAGTCCGCGCCGCTCTCCCGGGCCACGGCCGCCGCCTCGCGGATGTCGCGCCCGGGCGGGAGTTTCACCCAGATCCGCGCGCGCGGGTAGTTGTTGCGCATGAACCGGATCTGCTGACGCAGGATCTCCGCGGTGAACGTGCCCGGGCTGCTGGACCGCAGCACCCGGTCGTGCCCGCCGCCGAAGACGTTCTCGTCGGTGCTGTACCGGTCGGCCAGCTGGTCGGCCACGGAGCGTTTCAGCACCGTCATCCCGCCGAGGCCGGGCTTGGCGCCCTGTCCCACCTTCAGCTCGAACGCCAGCCGGCCGGACTCCAGCAGGGCTTTCGCGGCCGGGGCGCTGTAGATCTGGTTCCACACCTCGGCGTCGGCGTCCTCGGTGCTCTGCTGGAACGCCAGCCCACCCATGCCCTCGGGGAGTTCCTGCTCGTAGGCGCGCAGCCGGGCGAGCATGCTGTCGCCGGTGTCGGCGGTGTCGGCGGACCGGCCCTCGGGGCTGCCGGTGGACCGGTCCCCGAGGCTGCCGGCTGGGCCGTCGGCGAAGCCGTTGGTCGGCACCACGTTCTCGCCGATGACCAGCGGGATGCCCAGGCGTCCGGCCTGGCGGCTGGCCGCCAGGCCCAGCCCGGAGGAGGCCACCTGGGTGGAGCCGAAGGCCGAGACGTACACCGGCAGCGACGACCGGAACCCGCCGATGTCGGTGGCGAGTTCGACGTCGCCGTAGAGCGGCTCGCGGGCCAGGTCGGTGAGCTTCTCCAGCCGCTGGGGCATGAAGACCGGCGGGACCAGGCGCATCGCGTCCAGCACGTCCGCGCCGTGGGGCGCCGCCGGCTGCGGGACGCCGCCCGTGCCGCCGGCGCCGAACAGCGTCAGGCCGTAGCCGTCCATCGGCGGGAACGCCCCGGCGGCGCCCTCCCTGGCCCGCGACCGGATCGCGGCCTCCGGGAAGCCCGGGGCGCTGAGCACCCCGCTCACGGCGAGACCACCCCGGGGATCTTCGGGAACGGGGTGGCCTGCCAGACGGCGTCCAGCCCGGCCACGTAGCGGGTGAGCCGCTCGATGCCGATCCCGAAGCCGGCGCTGCCCGGGATCCCGTCGCGGACCATCTTCAGGTACCACTCGTACTTGGCCGGGTTCTCGCCGCTCTCCCGCATCCGGGCGATGATCCGCGCGTAGTCGAACTCCCGCTCGCTGCCGCTGATCAGCTCGCCGAAGCCCTCGGGGGCGATGAGGTCGAAGTTGCGCAGGACCTCCGGGCGCCGCGGGTCCTCGCGGTCGTAGAAGCCGCGCGAGCCCTTGGGGTAGTCGATGATGAAGAACGGCGAGTCCGACTTGTGCGAGAGCAGGCCCTCCCCCTGCCAGTCGATCTCGGCGTCGTGGTTCTGCTCGTGGCCCAGCCGGGCGAGCTCGGCCATCGCGTCGCCGTGGCTGATCCGCTCGAACGGGGCGTCGCGGGTGAGCAGCGGGGTGAAGGCGTCCGCGTCGCGGCCCAGGAGGTCCAGCTCGGCGCCCATCGTCCGCACCACGCGCTCGATCGCCGCGGTCACGATGGACTGTGCCACGCCCATCGCGTCCTCCTGCGTGGCGCCGGCGATCTCCACGTCGAACTGGTGGAACTCCGCCAGGTGGCGGCCGATGTTCGCGGTCTCCAGCGGTTCGAGCCGGACGTTCGGCGCGACGTAGAACACCTTGTCGAAGGCGAGCAGCGACGCCTGCTTGTAGAGGATCGCGCTGGTCATCAGCTTGTAGCGGTGGCCGTAGAAGTCGACGTCCACCTGCTTGGCACCACGGCCGCCCGGGTCCGTCACCGGTCCGATGACCGGCGGCAGCAGCTCCACGAACCCCTCGCCGAGGAGTAGTTCGCGGCCCGCCTGGACGATCTGGTTCTGGATCCGCAGCACGGACCGGGTCACGGGGTTCTTGAGGTGGTCCGGCAGTGCACCGGGCCGTGCAGACTCGAACTCGCTGGTCAAGGGGTCTCTTCCTTCGGTTCTCTGGTCCTGTGGTTCTGGCAGGGGGTTCAGCTGGGGATCCCGGGCAGCCGGTCCAGCGTGGTGGCGGCGCGCTCGTCGAACGACCGCGCGACGTGGGACAGGGCCCGGAGCAGGTCCGCCGCGCTCATCGAGCGGTTGCCGGTGGAGCGCCCGTTCGGCCGTACGGGCAGGGAGCCGGTGTGCGACCAGCGCAGCCGCCCGTCGGAGTCGATGTAGCTCCTGGCCCGCCCGGCGTTGTCCGGGTGCAGGCAGTACGGGACGTCCAGCAGCCCCCGGTTGAACGCCTCGACCAGGGCGGCGCCCACGTCCGTGTTGAGGCCGAGGACGGTCTCCACGAGCGCGGTCGCCTCCGCCAGGACCTCGCTGTCCGCGCCGGTGTCCGGCGGCGCCGATCCGCCCGCGTTCTGGGCGGCCAGCGCCGCGATCTCCAGCGCCTCGACGTTCTCCCGGACCGTCGGGATCCGGTGCGCCTCGGCCGCCGTCTTGACGATGAGCCGTTCCGCTCCGGTGCGGACGGCCAGTTCGGCGGCCTGCTCCAGCAGCAGCAGGGCGCCCGAGCGGGTGCTGGGGTAGACCCCCATGTAGTTGTAGATCACGATGTGCCAGTCGACGTCCGGCAGCAGCGCACCGGCGAGCCGGCGCAGGGCCAGCACCGCCTCCCGGTCCTGCTCGGCGTTGGTCTGCTGGGCGTAGCTCAGCGAGATGCTGCGCAGCCCGTGCCGGCGGAAGAACACGCCTTCCAGGAGGCTGATCGCCACCAGCAGGCTGGGCGGGCAGAGCTGGCCGAGCATGCAGCCGCCGAAGGTCTCGACGTGCGGTTCGATGCCGTGGTCACGGGCCCTGACCATCAGCTCGCAGGACCGTTCCCAGTTCCGCACCGCCTGGCGCAGCGGGAGGCGCCCGTACGGCAGGCAGTAGGAGACCGGGCCGCCTTCGGTGGTGTCGAGCCCCGCTTCCAGCGAGGCCGCGATGATGCCGTAGGGGCTCGCCGACCCGTGCCGCACCTGGACCGGGAAGTCGCGCTCGCGCACGCCGTCCAGCACCCCCCGGTTGGTGTCCGGGGGGTGGGTCCTGATCGGGTAGCCGTTGAGGTCGCCGCCCTCGTCGACGGCCCGCCGGGCGTCGGCGAGCTTGCCGAGCCGGGTGTAGCTGTCCAGGGTGATCGTGCCGACCGTGGTGGCGTTGGCCCCCTTGACGGCGATCAGCCCGTCCCGCATGGCCCGCGGGTCGCCGAAGCCCATCCGGGGCTGCACCACCAGGTTGCCCTGTTCGTGCGACCGTCCGACGAAGTCCGCGAACGCGTTGACCGGCCCGTCGTTCATGGGGTCGGGGCGGCGCGGAGCTCCTCCAGGACGCGGCCGGCCCGCCTCGCCTTCTCGGCGCTGAGGGCGGCGACGTACCTCTCGAACTCCGGTAGTCCGGACGACTCGTGGAAGACCGCGGAGAATCCCGCGGACAGCAGGCGGCGCGTCATCCCGCCGCCGGCGGCCCCGCCCGCACCGGCCCGCAGCTGCTTGCCGGTGCCGAGCTTCCCGCCGATGACGATCGGTGTGTCGGCGAGCTCCGGGTCGGCGCGCAGCGCCGCGACGGCGGACAGTCCGTCGCTCTCGCCGTGGCCGTTGACGCTGCTGAGCACGACGAGGTCGGGGGCGCCGCGCCGGCACTCCGCCGCCAGTTCCCCGCCCGGCAGGCACGGGCCGAGGTTCTGCACCCGGTGTCCCCAGTCCTCCAGCTGGAGCTGGAGGAAGACCAGGTTCCAGGTGTGCGAGTCCGACTCGGTGCCGCTGACGATCACGTCCAGCGTGGCGTCCGTTCTCATCGTCGGCTCCTCTCGCGGGGATCGAGGGCGGCGATCCTGGAGGGCAGGGTCCGCCAGACCTCCGGGGTGTAGAAGTGGCCGCCGGGGAGGACGTCGTGGCGGTACTCGCCCAGCGCCAGCGTGCGCCACTGCTCGCCCGCGTTCGCCTCGATGACGTCGTCGTCGGCGCCCGACAGCATCTGCACCGGCATGCTGACGGTGGCGCCCTCGGTGTACCGGAAGGTGTCCCGAACCCGGATGTCGGCGCGCATCAGCTCGACGCTCATCTCCTGGAGTTCGGGGTCCTCCAGGACGTGTGCCGGCATCAGGCCGTGGGTCTTCATCCAGAGCAGCAGACCGTCGTCGTCGTCCTGCTGGGACGGGAACATGTCCCGGGGCGTGAGCCCGCGGGCCGGCGCGTTGGCCGAGGAGACGACCAGGTTCCGCGGCAGCGGCCCGCCGCCGCTCTCGATCCGCGCGGCGACGTCGAACGCCATCCAGCCGCCCATGCTGTGCCCGAAGAGCACGTAGGGGCCGTCGACGGCGGACAGCACCGCCGCGGTGGCGTCCTGGGCCAGTTCCTCCCAGTCGGTGGCGAAGTCCTCCAGGAACCTGCCCTCCCGGCCCGGGTAGCAGATCGCCGACAGGGCGATGTCGTCCGGCACGGCGTCGCCCCACAGGTGGTAGGAGGCCGTGCCGCCCCCGCAGAAGCCCAGGCAGATCAGCGTCAGGGCGGCGTCCTTGGGGCGCCGGATGCTGATGACGGTGGTGTCCTGTGCGGTGTTCACTTGCCCTCCGTCCGACGGGACGCCACGAACTCCGCCAGCGACCGCAGTTCGGGGTGCCGGTAGACCTCCTTCGTGGACACGGTGATGCCGAACTGCTTCTTCAGCCGGCCGATGACGCGCAGCGCGATGAGCGAATGGCCGCCCAGCGAGAAGAAGTTGTCGGTGGGGCTGATCCGCTGGCGGCCGAGCACCTCGGCCCACACGCCGGCGATCAGGGTCTCGAACTCGCCCTGCGGCTCGTCCCCCGGCTCCTGTTCGCCGTCGGCCCACAGGGCCTCGTCCACGGCGGGCAGGGCCCGGTGGTCCACCTTGCCGTTCACGCTCAGCGGCATGGCGTCGAGCGTGACGAACGCCGAGGGGACCATGAACGACGGCAGCACGCCGCCGAGGTGCTCCTGGAGTTCCCGGGCGCGCGGGGCGCTCTCGCCCTCCGGGACGACGTAGCCGACCAGTTGGTCGCCGGCGGTCTCGGTGGCGTGCAGGACGACGGCGGCGGTCCTGACCTCCGGGTGCGCGGCGAGCGCCGCCTCGATCTCGCCGAGTTCCACCCGGTAGCCGCGGATCTTGATCTGCCGGTCGACCCGGCCCAGGTAGTCGATGGTGCCGTCGGGGCGCAGCCGCACCCGGTCGCCGGTGCGGTACATCCGGCGGCCGGTACCGGCCGGGTCGGCGACGAAGCGCTGAGCGGTCAGTGCGGGCCGGCCGACGTAGCCGATGGTCACGGAGGGCCCGGCCAGGTAGAGCTCGCCAGGTTCGCCGGCGGCCGCGGGGCGCAGCCCTTCGTCGAGCACGTGGGCGGTGAACCCGGGCAGCGCGCGGCCGATGTGCGGGCCCGCGCCGGTGATCCAGGCCGCGGTGGCGTCCACCGTGCACTCGGTGGGGCCGTACAGGTTGATCGCCTCGACCGTCCCGGCGTCGCGGGCTTCGCCCAGCTCGCGCCAGACCTCCGCCGGTACCGGCTCGCCGCCCATGAACAGCCGCAGGACGCGGCCGTCGGCGGTGGGGGCGAGGAGGGCCTCGCGCAGCACCTCCCAGTGCGAGGGCGTCAGGTCCAGGTCGTCGACGGCGTGCTCGTCGAGCAGGGCGCGCAGCACGGCCGGGTCGGTGCGCTCGTTCTCGCCGATCACCACGATGCTGTCGCCCCGGCAGATCCGGGCCCACTGCTGGACGGAGGCGTCGAAGGAGATGCTCGCGTTCCAGGCCACCGTGCGCGGCCGGTCGGCGTAGAAGCCCGCCGCTTCGAGGTCGGCGGCGAGCGCGGCCACGCCGCCCCGGGTGGCCTCCACGCCCTTCGGCGTTCCGGTCGAGCCGGAGGTGTAGATCACGTACGCCGGGTCCGCCGGGGAGGTCTCCGCCGCCGGCGCGTCCGGGGCCGCGGTCGGCGCGGCGAGGGCGTCGGCGAGGGTGATGACGTCGACGCCGGTGGGCCACGTCGGCCCGTTGCCGGGCTCCGCCAGGACGGTCCGCAGGTCGGCGCCGGCCACCATGTGGGCGAGGCGGTCCTGCGGGTAGGCGGGGTCCAGCGGCACGTAGGCGGCGCCGACGTGCCACACGGCGAGCAGGGCGACGACGAGGTCCGCGCCGCGGTGCATGCTGACGCCCACCCGGGCGCCGCGCCCGAGGCCGCGCTCGGCCAGCTGTGCGGCCAACCGGCGTACGTCGTGGTCGAGTTCGGCGAAGGTCAGGGTGCGGTCGGTCCCGCGTACGGCCAGCCGGTCCGGGGTGGACGCGACAGCCTGCCGGAACCGGGCGATCGGGTCGACCGTCACGGTCGGGGCCGCCGGGGCCAGGGGCTCCTCGGTGATGCTCACGCGGCACCGCCGTCGCCCGCCGCGGCCGGCACGGTGGGCCGGCACTCGTCGAGGTCGACCGGGTTGCCCATGGCGACGACGATCTTGCGGTCGCCCCGGAACGGGTCGCGGCCGTGGGCCGTGAGCACGTTGTCGACGAGCATGACGTCGCCGGGCTGCCAGGTCTGACGCACCGTCGCCTCGGCGTAGGCGGTGTTGATGGTGTCGAGCTCGTCCCGGGTCAGGGGCTTCCCGTCGGCCACTCCGGTTTCGAACGGCAGGCCGTCCGCGCCGAATTCGTCCACGAGCGTCTCACGGAGTTCCTCGTCCAATGACCAGGAATTCCAGAAGGCCATGTGATTGAACCAGACCTCCTCGTCGGTCGCCGGGTGCCGGATGATTCCGGGCCGCCGCTGCGCGGTCCTCAGATTCCCCTCGTCGTCCCAGTGGCAGGAGATCAGGTTCTCCGAGCAGTACTGCTCGACGTCCTCCCGGCGCTCGGTCGCGAATGCCTTCTCCCAGCTCACGGAGATGTGCTCGGAGTAACTCCGGTGCAGGGTCCAGCCGTTGGCGCGGATCCGCTCGACGAGCGGGGCGGGCAGTTTCCGCAGCACCTCCCGGCAGTCCGCGACCGGCGTCGCCCCGCCCTCCTCCGGGGCGATCAGGCAGGCGAACATCAGCAGCCCGGGGAACGTGAGGGTGTAGCTGTTCTCGTTGTGCATCCGGATCGACTGGGCCGGCGGCAGATCGGTGGACGAGTAGACGTCGTTGCCGAAGCTGCTGCGCGGCGTCGCCTTCTCCCGGTAGGGCGTCCGCTGCGGGACGAGGACGTCCCGCACGAGCGCGAAGTCCTCGACTGAGGCGACCGGAAGCCCGCGCAGGTACAGCGCGCCGTACCTTTGAAGCGCGGTGCGGATGTCGGGCAGGAGCGCGTTCAGCCACGCGCAGGCCTCGCCGGTGCCTTCGAATCGAGGGACGACGAGGGTGGCCGGCTTGCCCTTCTCAAGGGTCCAGTCCAGCTCTTGTGGCGCAGTTCTTGCAGAAGACATGACTCGATGCACCTTCCTCATGACGGAGCGCGACGGCGTGGTGCCGCGGTCGCCCCAGGGCAGTTGGATCGCGATCAGAACCTCTGAACCGAGAACACGGTCATCGACCCCGCGGGGTCGTCGTGCCGGGTCGCCGGGAAATGCGTGCGGCCCGAATCCGGGGCCGGCCACTGAAGGGTTCGGCAGGGCAGCGGCTTCCGCTGCCGGCGGCGAATGGGCAGCACAAGGGCCCGGCCTTCCGACGCCTGTTCACGCGTCGACGAGCCGCTATCGCCGGGCCGTCACACCATCGGCCGCACCTGCGGGCCACCGGTGCCACGTGTCCGACCGGAGAACGGCGGGATGCCGTCCGGCACTCCCGCACACCGATCCATCCCCCCCTCCCGAGTGCTCACATTCGGGTACGCGGAATTCGCGTCCCCGGCGTCGTTCCCCCGAGTTCGCCGAGGCGGGTGTACTGATACCCATCGCCTCCGCTTGACCGTGCGCGGCCAATCAGATCACATCAACGCGCCGTCATGGAAGAAGTTGTGGAGGCAAGTTCGCAGCTTTCATACGGCATTCACGTCACCGACGGTGACGAATCCACCACCGTTTCAGGAGATTCCGGTGCTGGGGGCGGCCGTCGCCCGTACGGCAACACCGGCAACACCGGCACCAGGCACCGCCGGCCGGATCCCCGGGCGGGCGCGCTCAGGCCCGGCCGAGCACGCGGTCGACGGTGATCTCGATGACCACCCGGTCCGGGTTGACCCGCGGCTCCCGGTAGCGCTCGGCGTAGCGGCGCTCCGCCTCGGCGACCTGCTCGGGCTCGTCGCGGACCACCGCCACCCCCTCCAGGGTCGACCAACGGGCCCGGTCCACCTGGCAGACCGCGACCCGCTGGCCCCCGGGCCCGGCCTCGGCGACGTTGCGGGCCTTGCGACTGGTGCGGCTGGTGATCACCCGGGCGGTGCCCGTCTCCGGCTGGTACGTCACACCCACCGGCACCACGTGCGGCGTGCCGTCCGGGCGGGTGGTGGTCAGCGTGGAGATGTGCCGCTCCCGCCAGAAGGCGAGGAAGGAGTCGTCGAGGTCGCGCGGGTCATGGGCCATGATCGCGATGGTACGGCCCCCGGGGAACGGCCGTTCCCCGGGGGCGTACGGGCGGGGCGTCAGTGCCCGCGCGCGATCCACTCCGGCAGGGCCGGGGCCTCGGCGCCGATGGTGGTCGGGTCGCCGTGACCGGTGCGCACCACGGTCTCGGCCGGGAGCGTCAGCAGCCGCTCGCGGATCGAGTCGACGATCGTCGGGAAGTGCGAGAACGACCGGCCGGTGGCTCCCGGCCCCCCGTGGAACAGGGTGTCGCCGGTGAAGACGGTGCCCAGCCCGGGCGCGTACAGGCAGACCGCGCCCGGCGCGTGCCCCGGGGTGTGCAGCACGGTCAGCTCGGTGCCGGCCACCTCGATCCGCTGCCCGTCGGCCAGTTCGCCGTCCGGCAGCCGCTCGGGGTGGGTGAGCTTCCACAGCGGAAGGTCGTCCGGGTGCAGCAGGATCGGCGCACCGGTGCGGTCGGCGAGCGCCGGGGCCGCGTCGATGTGGTCGTTGTGCGCGTGGGTGGAGACGATCGCCAGCAGCCGCCGCCCGCCGAGCGCGGCCTCGATGGCCCCGGCGTCGTGCGCGGCGTCGATCACCACCGCCTCCTCGTCGTTCCCGACGATCCAGACGTTGTTCTCCACCTCCCAGCTGCCGCCGTCGAGCTCGAAGGTCCCGGCGGTCACCAGCCGGTCGATGCGGGCCGAGGTCACAGGACCACCACCGAACGCAGGACGTCGCCCTGGTGCATGCGCTCGAAGGCCTGCTCCACGGCGTCGAGCCCGATGGTCTCGGTGACGAAGGCGCCGAGGTCCAGGCGGCCCTGGAGGTAGAGGTCGATCAGCATCGGGAAGTCCCGCGAGGGCAGGCAGTCGCCGTACCAGGAGGACTTCAGCGCGCCGCCGCGGCCGAAGACGTCGAGCAGCGGGAGCTCCAGCGTCATCTCCGGGGTCGGCACGCCGACCAGGACGACGGTGCCGGCCAGGTCCCGGGCGTAGAAGGCCTGCTTGTAGGTCTCCGGCCGGCCGACCGCCTCGACCACCACGTCCGCGCCGTTGCCGCCGGTCAGTTCGCGGATCGCCTCGACCGGGTCGGTGGTGCGGGAGTTGACGGTGTGGGTGGCGCCCAGCCCGCGGGCGGTCTCCAGCTTGCGGTCGTCGATGTCCACCGCGATGATCTTCGCCGCGCCCGCCAGCCGGGAGCCCATCACGGCCGCGCCGCCGACGCCGCCGCAGCCGATCACCGCGACCGAGTCGCCCCGGCCCACGTTGCCGGTGTTGATCGCGGCGCCGAGGCCCGCCATCACGCCGCAGCCCAGCAGGCCCGCGACGGCCGGGTCGGCCGCCGGGTCCACCTTGGTGCACTGGCCGGCCGCGACCAGGGTCTTCTCGGCGAACGCGCCGATGCCCAGGGCCGGGGACAGCTCGGTGCCGTCCAGCAGCGTCATCCGCTGCTTCGCGTTGTGGGTGTTGAAGCAGTACTGCGAGCGGCCCCGCTTGCACGCGCGGCACTGGCCGCACACCGCACGCCAGTTGAGGACCACGAAGTCACCGGGCTCGACCTCGGTGACGCCCTCGCCGACCGACTCCACGATGCCCGCGGCCTCGTGGCCGAGCAGGAACGGGAACTCGTCGTTGATGCCGCCCTCCCGGTAGTGGAGGTCGGTGTGGCAGACGCCGCACGCCTGGATCCGGACCACCGCCTCGCCCGGGCCAGGGTCCGGCACCACGATCGTGGTCACCTCCACGGGCGCGCCCTTGGCGCGCGCGATGACTGCCTTGACCTGCTGGGGCATCCGATTCCACCTCCGTCTGCCGGTGCGGCTCTGCACCGGCGTGACCTGCGACAACACGACTGCAAGACGAACTGCCCACGAAGCGTATCGCCCGCCCGGCCGGTCTCCGGCGGAGCGTCCCGGGCGATCCGGTGTGACGTGGTGTGATACGGCTCACCGGACCTGCCGACGGCGTGTCCGACACCGCCGCGCCGGCCCACGGGCCCTCCCCGCGGCATGTGCCGCCCGGGTATCCGCCGAGCGCCCGGGGACCGCCCGGCGCAGCCCTGCCAACAGGGGCGCACGGGCGTAGCCGAGCGCCTGTCAGCACGCCCCGAAGTGCCCGGAAAGCACCGGCGTTGGCTGGAAGTGCCGCAGACGGGCGCCCCGCCACCCACGTACGGTCGTAGCTGAGACGGTCCACTCGACCACGCTCAGCACACCCGCCCCACCCGTCGGCGCGCGACCGCGCACCGACCGCGCCGGGTGCGCACCGACCGTGCACCCGCGCACATTTCGCGCCACACCCCGTAGGAGCCCGACCGAACCCCGGCCCGTGTCGAGCCGCCAGCCGGCCGCATCACCCGTCCCCCGCACGATCCCCGGATTCACCCCCCGTCGGGTCGCGTCCCGCGGCCCACCGCCCTGGAGTCTGGAGTACGGATGTCCACCGAGAACAGTGCGACCAGCGCCGGCACCGCCCCGCTCCCCCCGCTGCACTGCATGCGCCAACTCGAACCCGGCCCGCCCCGCCTCGCCGCGCTGCCCACCGGCACGCCGGTCTGGCTGGTCAGCCGGCACGCCGACGTGCGCCAGGTGCTGACCGACCCGCGCCTGGGCCGCGCCCCGCTCTACGCGCCGGACGCCCCGCCGATCACGGTCACGCCGAACATCCTCGACGACCCGCAGAGCATGCTGAACATCGACGGCACCGACCACCAGCGGCTGCGCCGCACCGTGCAGCGGGCCTTCACCCCGCGCGCGATCGAACGCTGGCGGCCCTGGGTGGCCTCGGTGGTCGAGTCGCTGATCGACGAGCTGATCGACCACGGCTCCCCCGCCGACATCATCGCCGGCTACTCCCGCCCGCTGCCCGTCGCCGTGATCAGCCGGCTGATGGGCCTGGACAACCTGGACAGCAAGCGGCTCGCGCACTGGAGCGACCACGCGCTCTCCACCACCGCGCACAGCGCCGAGGCGATCGTCACCGCGATGACCGAGTTCGCCGCCTTCGGCGCCGAGGTGATCGCCGAACGCCGGGCCGCCCCCGGCGAGGACCTGGTCAGCGGGCTGCTCGCGGCCGCCGCCGAGGACGGCTCGATCACCGAGGGCCAGCTGGTCGTCCTGGTCATCGGCCTGGTCGTGGCCGGCCACGAGACCACCATGACCAGCCTCGGCAACGCCCTGGTCTACCTGCTCCAGGACGGCCGCGACGCCTGGCAGCGGCTCTCCTCCGACGAGGCCAGCGCCACCGCCGCGACCGAGCAGCTGCTGCGCGCCGTCCCGCTCGGCGACCGCCAGGAGCACATGCCCGGACTGATGCGCCGCACCGTCGAGGACGTCGAGATCGGCGGTGTGGTCATCCCGGCCGGCAGCGTGGTCGCCGCCGACGCGAACGCCGCCAACCACGACCCGGAGGCCTTCACCGGGGACCTGCGCACCGAGCTGTTCTCCCCGCTCGCCGCCCCCATGCTCACCTTCGGCGCCGGGCCGCACCACTGCCTGGGCGCCTGGCTGGCCCGGATGGAGCTGGAACTCGCCCTGCACCGGCTGGCCCGCCGGCTGCCCGCCCTGCGGCTGGCCGACCCGGTCGACCGGATCGACTGGCGGCGCGGCCTGCTCACCCGCAGCCCGAACTCCCTGCGGGTGGAGTGGTGACGGGCCGCGCGGACACCGAGCCGGTGGTCGTCCGGGTCGACCGCGACCGCTGCATCGGCTCCGGGATGTGCGCGCTCAGCGCCCCCGACTCGCTGGTCCTCGGCTCCGACGGGCTGGCCGCACCGCTGGCCGAGTACGCGGACGGCGGCGCGGAGCCGACGGACGGGCTGACCGAGGCGGTGGACTTCTGCCCGGTCGAGGCGCTCAGCCTCCACTCGGCGCGCGGCGGCTACCGGATCGCCCCCGCCGAGTGAACGCGCCCGGTGGTGCCCGCCGCGACGACCGCGACGGGCACCACCGGCGGTTCCGAGGGCCCGGGCGCCGGCGTCGGCCGTCGCACCCCGGCCGTCGCACCCCGGCCGGCTACCTCCGCCCGGAGACCGGGCCGCAGGCCAGCACGGCGCGCAGCTCGGCGGCCGGGTCGCCCTCGTGGTACGGGCGTTCGCTCGGCTCGATGTGGTCCAGGAACTCCTGGTAGCGCAGCGCGTAGGACAAGTGGTAAAGCGGCTCGGCGAGTTCGAGGGCCCGGCGCGGGTCCGAGCCGGGGGCGTGGCGCCGCCAGGCCTCCGCCCAGACCGCGGCGTGGTGCTGCCAGGCCTCCGGGCCGAGGTAGGCGCGGGGGCGCAGCCCGTCCAGGGCCGGATGGCCGAGGCAGGAGTCGGCGTAGTCGACGACCACCGTGCTCCCGCCGTCGGAACGCCAGTTGCCGGGGTGGAAGTCGCCGTGCAGCAGGGTCTCCGGCAGGCCGCAGGCTGCGAGTCGGTCCAGCAGCCCGGGCAGGTCGGCGGCGAAGCCGGCCAGGCGGTCCAGCTCCTCGGGGGTCAGGTCGGTCTCCTCCGCGAGCCGGTCCAGCAGGGCCGTCAGCTGGGCCGCCAGGGCGCGCGGGGTGCGGTCGCGCAGTGCGGCCAGGTCGTCCGGACGGCCGGCGAGCGCGGCCTGGGCGGCGACGAGCCGGGGGACGACGTCGGCGACGGTCCCGGCGGAGGGGTTCCAGCAGTCCTCGCCGGGGACGTGGTCGAGCAGCAGCCGCCCACCGGAGGGGTCGGCGGCGAGGACGGTCGGGACGAGCGTGCGGTCGACGCCGCCGAGCAGCGCGACGACCTCGCCCTCGTGGGCGTTGAACGCCGGCGTCGTGGTCTTCAGCCAGGCGTCCACGCCGGTCGCGGTGGGGAGGCGGAAGAGGCCGGAGAGGTTCCAGGTCCGGATCTGCCGGACGGGCCCGGCCGCCGGGCGGCCGACGGCGGCGAGTTCCGCCTCCGCCCAGCCCAGCGCCGACCGCAGCCCTTCCGGCGTGGCCCAGGCGGCGCGGCGCTCGGCGGGGCCGAGCAGCGCGGCCGTCCCGGCTTCCGGGGGCCGGGGGTCGAGCGCCCTCGGCCGCTCGCTCGCCTCGGCGTGGTAGCGCACCCGCCCGCCGTGGCCCGGCTCCTCGCTCCGCCCGTCGACCAGCCGCGCCACCAGCACCGGCACCCCGGCCGACGCCGCCGCCCGCGCGACCACCTCGTCCACGGAGGACCACCAGCCGAGCTCCACCTCGAAGGGCCCCAGCTGCCCGAAGTACTCGTCGCCGTAGGTGAGATCGACCGTCACGGTCCGGTTGCTCGCTCGCTGCATCGGAGCAGCTTCGCCCACCGGGGCGGGCCCGTGCCAACGGTTTTCCGCCCGCACCGGCCGGGGCGGACGTTCGAGGAGCCCCGGGGCGAGGGCGAGCAGGTCCTGCTCCAGCCCCCGCCGTCCTGAGGCCCGGAACCGCTAGCCGATCGCCACGGCCGTGCCGGAGACCCGTACCCGGGTGTCCTCCGTCCGCAGCTCGACCCGCAGGACGCCCGGGCGGCCCAGGTCCTCGCCCTGGTGGAGCGTCAGCACGGCCGGGGCCGTCACCGCGCCGAGCTCCCGCAGGTACGCGCCGAAGGCGGCAGCGGCGGCGCCGGTGGCCGGGTCCTCGACCACGCCGCCGACCGGGAACGGGGCGCGGACGTGGAAGACCTCGGGGGCCTCCCGCCAGGCGAGCTGCAGGGTGACCAGGTCGCGGGCGCGCATGTACGCGGCGAGGCCGTCGAAGTCGTAGTCGAGCCGGGCCAGCCGCTCGCGGGTGGCGACCGGCAGGACGAGGTGCCGGGCGCCCGCGTAGGCGACGCGGGGCGGCAGGGCCGGGTCGAGGTCCTCGGCGGACCAGCCGAGCAGGGCGAGCGCCTGCGCCACGTCGGCCGCCGGCACCTCCTCGACCTTCGGCTCGACGCTGGTGAGGGTGGCGCGCAGCAGCCCGTCGGCCCCGCGCTCGACCTCGACCGGGACGTCCCCGGCCGCGGTCACGAAGACGTACCGTCCGGGGCCGGTGTGCTCGGCGAGGGCGACGGCGGAGCCGACCGTCGCGTGCCCGCAGAACGGCACCTCGGCGAGCGGGCTGAAGTACCGCACCCGGTAGGTGCCTTCGGTCGGGCCGGCGGTCAGGAAGGCGGTCTCGGAGTACCCGACCTCGGCGGCGACGGCGAGCATCCGCTCGTCGGTCAGTCCGGTGGCGTCGAGCACCACGCCGGCCGGGTTGCCGCCCTCGGGGCGGGTGGCGAAGGCGGCGTAGCGGAGGATCTCGGGAGTGGCGTCGTCGATCATGACCGGACGAACGCGCCGGGTGCGCGGACTGTTCCCGCTCACCGCGGCGCTTCCCCGCGTCTCGGGTTCTCCTCCCACCGCGGCACCTCCGCTCACCGCAGCACCGCCTCCAGGAAGTCCGAGCCGAGCCGGGCGCTGCCCGCCAGGTCCAGCTCGTAGAGCATGTACCGCCCGCGCCGCCTGGTGGTGAGCAGCCCGGCCCTGCGCAGGACCGCCAGGTGCCGGGACACCTCGGGCGCGCTGAGCTGCCAGGCCGAGGCCAGTTCGCCGGTGGTGTGCGGGCCGCGGGCCATGGTGCGGGCGAGGCGCAGCCGCACGGGGTGGGCGAGCGCCTCCAGGCGCTGCTGGACGAGGGCGAGCGAGACGGGCTCGGGCAGGCCCGCCTCGGCGACGGGGTACTGGAGGACGGGCCGCCAGCCGCGCGCGTGCACCACCAGGAGGTGCGGGCGGCCGAAGGCGGTGGGGATGAAGGTGACGCCGCCGGCGTCGGTGCCGCTGGTGGCGTTGTCCTGGAGCTTGTCGATGACGATCCGGCGCCGGCCGTCCCCGCCCTGGTCGAGGGAGACGGAGGGCGAGACGTCGGCGAGCGCCTCGGCGAGGCCGCGGCGGGCGAGCAGGTCGGCCTTGCGCCGGGCGTCGGCGGCGAGGTCGGGCAGGACGCGCTGCCAGGCGTCGGCGAAGAACGCGGACCGGCAGTCCTCCAGCAACCGCCGCACCAGGCCCCGGACGGCCGGCGGGTCGGCGAGCAGCCGGTCGGCGAAGGCGGCCTGCCGGGGGCCGCGGGCGAGGGCGAGTTCCCGGGCCCGCTCGTTGGCCTCCGGGTCGGTGAGCGGGGAGCCCATCCGCCGGGTGAGCCGGGAGGAGCCGCAGGTGGTGATGAGGGCGGCGGCGACGTACAGCTCGTCGTCGATCCGGTCGACGGCGTCGAGCTCCTCCGCGAGGGTGGCGCCGGGCAGGCCGGGCACGAGGAAGTCGGCGCGCGAGGAGCGCCAGAGGAAGTCGGCCTCCAGCAGCCGCTCGGACAGCTCGGGCGGGATCACGGTGGCGGTGCAGCCGGCCCAGCCCTGCAGCGCGGGGTGGTGCGCGGGCTCGGCGAGCACGTGCAGCATGGCGTTCAGCTCGCCGAGCGGGGAGGGCGTGAAGAGCAGCCGCTCGTCGGGCAGGCCCGTGATGTCGATGGTCAAACTCACACCGGGGATCCTGCCACCCGCCGTCGACCGGGCTCCCGCGGATTGACGGGAAGCGTCAATCCGCGTGCCCCGCGGTCCGGCCCGGGCGGACGGTACCGGCCATGAGCCTGATCCGGGAGAAGTCCGTCCACGACCACGCCGCCGACCGCCGCGGCGGGCCGCCCGCCCCGCCGGCCGGCCCGGGCCGCCGGAGTTTGTCCGCGCTGCTGGGCCTCTTGACCGCGGCCGGCGGGCCCCGGTACGCCGTCGCGCTGGCGGTGGACGCGGTGGGCGGCGGCCTGCTGCGGCCGTTCCTGCTGCTGTACGGCGTCGGCATGCTGCACCTGGGCGCGGGTGCGGCCGGGCTGGCGCTCTCGGCCGGGATGCTGGCGGGCCTGTTGGTGGTGCCGCTGACCGGCCGGTGGATCGACCGCGGCGCCCGGACGCTGCCCGCCGCCGCCACCCTGCTGCTGCGGGCGGCGGGCGCGCTGACGCTGCTGCTCGCGGACGGCCTGCCGGGGTTCACGGCGGCGGCGGTGCTGTTCGGGGTGGGCAGCCAGTCCTGGCCGACCACCCACGCGGCGGTGGTGAGCACCCTGACCGAGGGCCGGCTGCGGGACGCCGCGCTGGCCGCCGGGAGGTCGCTGCGCAACGCCGGGATGGGTGCGGGCGCGCTGCTGGCCACGCTGGCGGTGAGCGGCGGGGCGGGCGCGATCCGGCTGCTGGCCGGGGTGACGGGCGCGGCCTGCCTGGGCGCGGCCGTCCTGGTGGGCTCGCTGCGGGTGCGGGCTCCGCGCCTGGACCGGCCGGCCGACGTGCCGGAGCGGGCGGAGCCGCTGCGCCGGATCACCCTGCTGGGCGTCGCCAACCTGCCGTACGCGTTCTGCTTCGACGTGCTGGAGGTGGCGCTGCCCGCGCTGCTGGTGCTGCGGCTGCACGCCTCGCCGGCCTGGTCCTCGGGCATCTTCGTCGGCAACACGGTGCTGGTGATCGCCCTGCAGCTGGCGCTGGTGCTGCGGCTGGCGGACCGTCCGCGGCACGTCGTGCTCGCCGCCTCGGGGGCGGTGCTGGCGGTGTCGTACCTGGGCTTCTGGGCGGTCGGTTCGCTGGGCGGCGTGCCGGGGTCGGTGGGCATCGCGGCGGTCTCGGTGCTGTACACGCTGGGCGAGATCCTCTACACCGGCTCGGGCACGGCGCTGGTGGCGTCCGTCGCCCCGCCGCACCTGCTGGGGCGGGCGCTGGCGCGCTGGGAGCTGTCGGCGGGGGTGGGCCGGGCGGCGGCCCCGGCCGTGCTGACGGCGCTGCTGGCGGGCGGTTCCGGGGAGCTGTGGGTGCCGCTGGCCGCGGCCACCGCGCTGGGGGCGCTGGCGGTGCTGCGGCTGGGTCCGGCCCACTGACCGGAGGGGGCGCCGGAGGAGCGCCGCGCCGACGGGCCGGCGCGGCGGCAACGCCCCGGTGGGATGATCGGCTGCATGGCCCTGACCCCGCACCAGCAGCACCTCCGCGACCGGATCATGGCCGCCGGGGTGACCGCCCCGCCGGAGCCGTGGCGGCCGGTCGGCCGGGGGCTGATCGCGGTCGGCGGGCTGCTCGGCATCGGCTTCGCCGTCCACCCGGAGAGCGGGCACGACCTGGTGCTGACGGTCTCGCACGGCGGCCACGGCCTGTTCGACGCGGTGACCGGCCTCAAGCTGGCCCGCGACCACGAGCCCGCCGAGGACCCGGACGGCCTGGACCTCTCCTGCCCCGGCCTCGGCCAGGTCGCGGACGTGCGCATCCCGGTGGCGGGGACGTGGGGCGGCGGGCTGCACACGGCCGCCGAGGGCGGCTGGCACATCGAGGTGGCCGCCCCGGAGTGGCCGCACCACCGGGTGCTGCTCGCCAGCGGCCGCGGGCCGTGGCAGGGCGAGCACGGCGAGAGCTGGTGGCTGGTCCTCGACTCCGACCGGTCCACCTTCCGCGCGGCCGGATTCTCCCCGACCGGCCGGACCCTCGCGGTGGCCACCAGCAGCGACCTCACGCTCTGGAGCCGCCAGTAGGTGTTCCGGCTCCGGATGCGGACGGGCCGCGGACCGCCGATGCTGACGGCGAGGCGTGCCCGGCCCGAGGAAGGACACCGAACGTGAGCGAACGCAGTCAGCGGACCATCGAGCGGTGCGTGTTGCGCGAAGCGCCCGCCGAGCACAGCGAGGTGGGCGCATGAGTGAGCGCAGCGAACTCATCGTAGGAGGGTGCGTGTTGCGCGAAGCGCCCGCCGAGCACAGCGAGGTGGGCGCATGAGTGCGCTCGACTTCGAGATCGTCGACACCCCCGACAGCTCGCTCAACAAGACCTCCGTCCTGGTCACCGGCCCGGACGACGCCCTGCTGGTGGACGCCGGGTTCACCCGTTCGGACGGGCGCCGCCTGGTGGAACGGATCGGGGCGAGCGGCAAGCGGTTGACCACCGTCTTCGTCAGCCACGGCGACCCGGACTTCTACTTCGGCGCCCAGGAGGTCCAGGACGCCTTCCCGCAGGCCCGCTTCCTGGCCACCGCCTCCACCGTCGAGCACATCCAGGAGACGTACGAGGCCAAGCTGCGCGCCTGGGCGCACCTGGGCCCGGAGCTGCCCACCCGGCTGGTGCGGCCCGAGGTGCTGCACGGGGACGAGCTGGTCTTCGAGGGCCACCGCTTCGAGCTGCGCGGCGCCGACTTCCACCTGCCGGACCGGCACTACCTCTGGCAGCACCACCACCGCGCCGTGCTGGGCGGGGTGCTGCTCTTCGAGGGCCTGCACGTGTGGACGGCGGACACCCCGACCTCCGCCCAACGGGCCGCCTGGATCGACCTGCTGGACGGCATCGAGGCGCTCCACCCGACCTGGGTGGCGGCCGGCCACCGGGTCGCCGGCGCGCCCACCGACCTGAACGCCGTCGACCACACCCGGGCCTACCTGCGCGCCTTCGAGACGGAGATCGGCCGGGCCCCGGACGCGGCCTCCGCCAAGGAGTCGCTGGAGCGGCGCTTCCCGAAGCTGGGGCTGCGGATCGCGGTGGACATCGGCACCAAGGTCGCCATGGGCGAGATGGCCTGGGGGTGAGCGGACGATGATCGAGATCCCCCGGGACGTCTCCTCCTTCGCCGAGTCGTCCGCCCCCGCCGACGTGGTGCGCCGCCAGTACCTGGCGTCCGCCCGGGGCGACCTGGCCGCGCTGCGCGCCACCCTGGCCGACGACGTGGAGTGGACCGAGATGGCCGGCTTCCCGCTGGCCGGCACCTACCGCACCCCGAAGGGCGTCACCACCCATGTGATGGAGCGGCTGGCAGCCGAGTGGGACGACTGGACGGCCCACGACGACACCTACGTGGTGGACGGCGAGACGGTGGTGGTGCTGGGCCGCTACACGGCGGTCCACAAGACCACCGGAAAACCGCTCGCGGTCCGGATCGCCCACCGCTTCACCGTGCGCGGCGGCCGGATCGTGCGCTTCGAGCAGTTCACCGACACCGCACTGGTCAGGGAGGCGATGACCGGCTGAGGCCCGCCCGGGGGGTCACATTCACTCAAACGGGCGAGCGCGGCGCGGCGCGCCAGGCGCGGTCTCGACAGACCACCCGCACGGCGGCAGGCTGACCCCGATCACGGCCGGAGAACGAGGAGTCGAGCATGGCGGGCACGGACACCGGGACCACCGGAGCGGACGGCGGGCGGCAGCGCCCGGTCGTCATCGTCGGGGCGTCCCTGGGCGGCGCGAAGGCGGCCGAGGCGCTGCGCGAGGCCGGGTACCGGGGCGGCATCGTCCTGATCGGCGACGAGCACGAGCGCCCGTACGAGCGGCCGCCGCTGTCCAAGGGCTACCTGCTGGGGAAGACGCCCCGGGAGAAGATCTACGTCCACCCGCCGCAGTGGTACGCGGAGCACGACGTCACGCTGCGCCTGGGCACGGCGGTGGCCTCGATCGACCCGGCCGGGCACACCGTGACGCTCGCCGACGACGGCCGGGTGGAGTACTCCAAGCTGCTGCTGACCACCGGCTCGGTGCCGCGCCGGCTGCCGGTGCCCGGCGCGGACCAGGACGGGGTGCTCTACCTGCGCCGGGTCGAGGACAGCGACCGGATCAAGGCGGCGCTGCGGCCGGGGGCCCGGATCGCGGTGATCGGCGCGGGCTGGATCGGGCTGGAGGTGGCGGCCGCGGCCCGGGAGGCGGGCGCCGAGGTGACGGTGCTGGAGGCGCTCGAACTGCCGCTGCTGCGGGTGCTCGGCCGGGAGGTCGCCCAGGTCTTCGCCGACCTGCACCGGGAGCACGGCGTGGACCTGCGCTTCGGCGTCAAGGTGGCCGAACTGACCGGCGAGGGCGGCACGGTGAACGGCGTGCGGCTCGCGGACGGCACGACGGTGGCCGCCGACGCGGTGGTGGTCGGCATCGGCATCTCCCCCGCCACCGGCCTCGCCGAGGCGGCCGGGCTGGAGATCGACAACGGCGTCAGGACCGACCGGCACCTGCGCACCTCCGACCCGGACGTCTACGCGGCCGGCGACGTCGCCAACGCCTACCACCCGCTGTTCGAGCGGCACATCCGGGTCGAGCACTGGGCCAACGCCCTCAACCAGCCGCAGACCGCCGCCCGTGCCCTGCTCGGGCAGGAGGACGCCGTCTACGACCGCGTTCCCTACTTCTTCACGGACCAGTACGACCTCGGCGCCGAGTACGTCGGCTACGTCGAGCCGGACGGCTACGACCGGGTGGTGTTCCGCGGGGACCCGGCCACCCGCGAGTTCATCGCGTTCTGGATGTCCGGCGGCCGGGTGCTCGCGGGGATGAACGTCAACGTCTGGGACGTCACCGACCCGATCCGCGAACTGGTGCGCTCGGGGCGGGTGGTGGACACCAAGGCGCTGGCCGACCCGAACGTGCCGCTCGGGGACGTGTGACCGATTGGCCGGCGATCACCCCACCGGGACGCCGGGGTTGACCAGGCCCCGGCCCCCGGTGACGGTGTTGCCCGCGCCGATCGTGACCTTGCACGTCGCCGCGTCGTAGTCGGTCACGTCGATCGCGTACCGGTTCGGGCCGGTGGCGCCGGTGAGGTCGGAGCGGTTGCCCCGGAAGACGGTGCCGCAGCCCCAGCCCGGCCGGAGGCTGTGGGTCTGGTAGCCGTCGTCGGTGGTGCGCCGGCCGGTGTTGTTCTCGATGACGTAGTCGTTGCCCTTCACGTCGACCCAGGAGTCGTCGGAGTTGCGCCCGGTGAGGCCGTCGCCGTCGAAGGTGTTGCCGGAGACCAGGCCGCCGGTGGTGCCCTCCTTGAGGTCGACGTTCTCGCCGCCGATGTTCGGGCCGAAGGTGTTGCCGGTGATCCGCACGTGGTCGCTGCGGTCGGTCAGGGTGTTGGCGGTGCCGACGTAGACGCCCTCGCCCATGCCGTCCCGGCCGAGGCCGGTGTCGTGGATGCGCGAGTTGCGCAGCGTGCCGTAGGCGCTGGAGTTGCGGAAGTGCACGCCCTCCATGGTGGTGTGGTGGACCGTCACGTCGTCGAGGACCACGTGGTCCGCGGAGTCGGCCATGATGCCCTTCTGGGCGCCGGTGACGGTCAGCCCCTGGACGGTCCAGTAGCTCGCGCCGTCGAGGTGGAGGCCGTAGCCGCCGCCGGTGGGGGTGGTGAGGACGGCCTTCGCCGAGCCGGTGAGGGTGATCGGGGCGGCGGCGGTGCCGGGGGCGGTGGCCTTGAAGTTGCCGGTGTAGGTGCCGTCGGCGAGCTGGATGGTCCGGCCGGGCACGGCGGCGGCGAGCGCGCTCTGGAGCTGCTTGGCGGTGCCGACCTTGACGACGGCCGCGACGGCCGCGGGGGCGGCCGGGTGGGCGGCCACGGCCGCGGGGGCGGCGCAGCCGAGGGTGAGGGCGGTGAGCGCGGCGAGGACGGCGGGGCGCTTGGTCACGGACGGTGCTCCTTGCGGTGGTCGGGGCCGGGCGGGGCGGCGGGCGGCCCGGTGGTGACAGGAACATGTCGTCTCTCAGCGTGGACTGGACCATTCCGGGACGTCAAGAGCGCCCCGGCAGCGTGATACTGGAGCCCTGGGGAGTCTCGGACAGGGAGGCGGCGGTGGGCGGAACGGCCGGGTTCGCCGTGGTGGTGTTCGGTGCGCTGGGCGGCGTGGTCGCCTACCTCGCCGGGGTGGTCGGCCTGCGCGAACTGCGGCGGCTGCGCCGGGTCGGCGTTCCGGTGCGGGCGCTGGTGCGCGAACGCGCCCCGGCACCGGAGGACCGCACGCTGCCGCCGCGACCGCTGCTCCAGTTCGAGACCGAGGACGGCCGGGTGGTCGAGGTCTTCTCGCCCGTCCCCTCCACCGCCCGCCACCCGCTGCCGGACGGCGGCTTCGTCCCGGTCCGCTACGACCCGGCGGACCCGCGGCAGGTGCTGGTGGACGGGCGGGAGCGGGCCGGGCTGGAGTACGGGTTCCTCGCGCTCGGGGTGCTGGTGGTGCTCGGCTCGATCACCCTCGGCGCCGCGGTGCTCTGAACGGTCCGAACGGGGCCGCGCACACGGGCGGGCGGCCCCACACGGGCGGGCGGGCCGCGCAGGGCTCCGCGGGCAGCCCGCCCGGCGTGCTCAGACGGTGGCGGCGGTGGTCGCCGCCACGGTGGCCGCGATGGAGACGGCGGCCATGGTGAGCTGCACGGCCCGGATCGCCTCGCGGACGGACTCGGCCGCCCCGTCACCGGCGGCGATCTCGGCGAAGCGCGGCTCGACCTGCTTGCGGGGCAGCTCGGGGAAGGCCAGCCGGTGCAGCCGGGAGCCGTGCAGCAGGGCCACCAGGGCGGCGGTGCGCAGGTCCGGTTCGGCGCCGTTCAGCACGACCGCGGCCAGCCGCCCGCGCAGCTCCCGCTCCACGCCGCCGTCCGCCTCCGGGTAGCGGCGGACCGGGAAGAGTCCCAGCGCCCGGCGCCGCTCCTCGACCACCAGGCCGCGCTCGCACAGCCGCCCGACCGTGTCGGCGACCGCCGTGGACCGGTCCTTGGTCAGCCAGTCGCCCGCCTTGGCCCTGCCGGAGCGGCGGCCGGCGGCCCACGCGTCGAGCCTGGCCAGCCGGCCGTCCACCAGCGGCTCACCGGTCGGGGTCCGGTCGGTGACGGTGAGCCGGCCGTCCTCGATCGTGACCCGCCCGGCCAGCACCAGCTCGGCCAGGATGCCGCCCGCGGCCGCCCAGGCGGCGGTGGGGGCGTCCTTCGCCACGCCGGACTCGTCGTCCAGCGACAGCAGCATCAGCTCCTCGGCGAGGGTGACGAGCATCGGGTGTCCCTTCCTCTCTTCTCCGTGTCGCGGTTCACCGACCCGCCGGCGGCTCAGCCGCGCAGGGCTTCGACCAGACGCCGGGCCCGGGTGTCCTCCTCCAGCAACGCCCGGACCAGCCGATCAGTGCCCTGACCTGCGATCTCGGTCAGGTAGGCCTCGACCGCGCGCGGGTCGGCGGGCAGCGTCACCCCACCAGAGTCGAGCGCGGCGTGCGCCCGGGCGTAGTCGAGGCCGAGCCCGGCGAGCAGCTCGCCGGCGCCGTCCTCCGCCGCCAACCCCGGCTCGTGGCGGGCCACTTCGTGCACGGCCAGCAGCGCGAGCAGGACGTGCTCGGTGCCGGGCGTCCGGCGGCCGAGGCGCTCGGCCTGGGCGTCGGCCTCCGGCCGGATCCAGGCCGCCGGGCCGGACGGGCCCGGCTGCAGCAGGCGCTTCCAGCGCGGGGCCCGGTGGCCGCGGCGGGCCAGCAGCGCCTCCCGGGTGGGGTGGAGCAGCGGGTCGAGGTCACCGCCCTGGCGCACGGCACCGTCGAGGCGGTCCAGGACGGCCTGCGGCGCGACGCCGGCCGCGCGCAGCAGTTCGGCGGCGCGGGTCCGGTCGCCGGGCCCGGCGCCGTTCGCGCCGTTCCCGTCGGCGAGCAGGGCGTTCCCGTCGGCGAGCAGGGCGCGCAGCAGGTGTGCGGCCGTGCAGGCGGGTTCGCCGTCCCGGCGGGCGTGCTCCGTCGCCACGGCGAGTGCCCGGGCGGCCGCCCCGCTCAGCGGCCGGCCGGCCGCCCCGACGGCGCCGGGCGCCTCCCGGTCGGGCACGGTGGCGGGCACAGTCGCGGGCCCGTCGTCGGCCGTCCAGCGCCCCTCCCGCTCCCGGACCAGGGCGCGCAGGGTGTCCGCCCCCGCCCCGGCCGCGGCGAGGGCCGCACCGGCGGGGCCCGTCTCCCCGGCCACGGCGACCAGGAGGTGCTCCGTCCCCAGCGGCCCGTCCCCCGGCCCACCGAGCGCGTGCCAGTCCGGCTCCAGCATGGTCGTGTCCATCGGCCCCTCCCACGACTGCGGCTTTGCTCGAACTATATTCCCGCTTTTCCTTCTCTTGGGAATTTTCCGCACGTCAAGAACGCGTCAGGACGGAACCTGCGCAAGAACGCGGAAGACCGGGCGCCCCGGCGTTGTTGCCACCTGGTGCCATCGTGAGAACCACGCCCGCGAGAGGGGTGAGCACCATGGCCGACACGCTCCCCGGGCCGGGCCCGGCCCCCGAGGCACAGGCCCCGCTGGACGCCTACTCCCTGATCGTCACCACCGTGGCCGCCACCCTGACCCCGCGGGTCGCCGCGCTGCAGGTCCCCCGGCGCGGCCGGGGCGGCTGGTTCAGCACGGCGCTGGGCTCCGCCGTGGTCTTCACCGAGGACGGGTTCCTGCTCACCAACGCCCATGTCGTCGGCCACGCCGACGCCGGGACGCTCGCCTTCGCGGACGGCACCACCGCCCCGTTCCACACCATCGGCGCCGACCCGCTCTCCGACCTCGCCGTGCTGCACGCCGACGGGCCGACCCCGAAGCCGGTGGCACTCGGCGAGGCGACCGGCCTGCGGGTCGGACAGCTGGTCGTCGCCGTCGGCAACCCGCTGGGGCTGGCCGGGACGGTCACGGCGGGCGTGGTCAGCGCGCTCGGCCGCTCGATCCCGGCCCGCTCCGGCAGCACCGCGCGGGTGATCGACAACGTGATCCAGACCGACGCCGCACTCAACCCGGGCAACTCCGGCGGCGCGCTGGCCACCGCGAACGGCGAGGTCGTCGGCATCACCACGGCGGTGGCCGGGAACGGGCTCGGCCTGGCCGTCCCGATCGACGCCACCAGCCGCCGGATCGTCGCCGCCCTGCTCGCCGACGGCCGGATCCGCCGCGCCTACCTCGGCCTCGCCGGAGTGCCCGCGCCCCTGTCGCCCGCCCTGCGCCACCGCACCGGGCAGCCCACCGGCCTGCGGATCGTCGAGGTGGTGCCCGGCGCGCCCGCCGACCGCGCCGGGCTGCACGAGGGCGACCTGCTGCTCACCGCCGCCGACGAGCCGATGGGCAGCGCCCAGGCCCTCCAGCGCCTGATGCTGGCCGACGCCATCGGCCGCCCGCTGCCGCTGACCGTCCTGCGCGGCGAGGCCCTGGTCGACGTGCTCGCCGTCCCGACGGAGCTGCCCGTCGACGACTGACCGCGGCCCCGGACCCGGGCGGGAGCGGGGGCCGCGGCGACGGTGGGCACTACACGCGGGCCGCACGCCGCATCACCCAGAGCGCCGGCCCGCCCTCCGGCAGCCGGACCTCCTCCAGCACCTCGAAGCCGAAGTGTCCGTAGACCGCCAGGTTCTCCTCCGTGGAGGACTCCAGGTAGACGGGCAGCCCGTCCGCGTCGGCCTTGGCCAGTCCGGAGCGCAGCAGGGCGCCGCCCTGCCCCCGGCCCCGGGCGACCGGGTCGGCGCCGATGACCGCCAGGTACCAGTAGGGCTCCTGCGGCAGGTTGGCGGCGGCCGCCCCGACGGAGCGCCGGAACGGTTCGGCCCGGTCGCCGAGGAGCCCCGCCAGCTCCCGGAGCGTCTCCTCGTCCGGGAGCACCTTGTCCTGCGCCTGCGGCGGCATCCAGAACGCGGCCGCGTCCGCGGTCCGCTCGCACACGCCGTGCCGGCCGAACTGCCGGGTGAACAGCGTGGTGAAGTAGCCGCCCAGCCCCGCCTGCCGGGTGGCCCGGTCGGGGAAGAACCAGCACATCACCGGGTCGTCGGCGAAGGCCAGGGCCAGTAGTCGGCTGACGGCCGAAGCGTCGTCGGGGGTCGCCGGCCGCGGCACGTTGGTCATCTGCATACGGACATCGTGCGCGCCCTTATCCCCGTCGTGGCGGCGAGGGTCGGTGGCACGGAAATCCGTTGGCACGGAAATCCGTTGGCGCCCGTGCGACCGGTGTGGTTACGCTGACGCCGTTCCGTACCGATCGACCCGGGCCACCGCCCGACCGGAGAGGGTGTCTTGATGTCCCGCCTCGCGCCGAGTGCGCCTCGCCACGCCGGCTGACGACCACCGCCCGACGAACCGTCGAGGCCACTCGGCCCGCTCTTGCTGCCATCGCAGAAACCCCTCAGCAAGGAGCACCCCGGGTGTCCAGCACCTCCAGCACGCCCCCCGTTCTGAAGACCTCCACCTTCGCCTGCACCTGGTGCGGTCTGACCGTCTCCACCCGTGCCGCCGACGGCACGCGGCGCAACCACTGCCCGTCCTGCCTGCATTCACGGCACGTCCTCGACCACGTCGAGGGCGGTCCCAGCGAGTGCCTGGGCCGGATGTCGCCGATCGCCATCGCCGTGCTGCGCACCGGGGACTGGACGGTCGTCCACCGGTGCGTGCGCTGCGACGAGCTGACGTCCACGCCCGTCCGCACGGACGACAACCAGCTCGTCCTGATGCGGATGGCCGTCCGGCCGCTCGCCCAACCGCCGTTCCCGCTCGAAGCGTTCGGCACCCTCTGAACCGCGCGGAGAAGAGGGAGCAGCGAACCGTGCCACGACACAAGAACACCGGCGGCCGGGGCCGGCGGGAACGCCGCCCGCAGCGGTACAAGGACGTCCTGCACGGACGGGGCGGCCACCGGGCGCACGCCTTCCGCTGCGTGGACTGCCGGTTGGACGTCCCGGTGGACGCCCCCGGCAGCGCCCACCGCAACCACTGCCCGAACTGCCTGGCCAGCCGTCATGTCGACGGCCGGACACCGGGCGACCGGGCGGCCGACTGCGGCGGCCGGATGACCGCGCTGAGCCTGTCGGTCCGCGCCGACGGCGAGTGGATGATCATCCATCAGTGCCTGTCCTGCGGCGAGTTGAGCGCCAATCGGATCGCCGGGGACGACAACGCCCTGACCCTGGTCCGGCTCGCCCTCAGGCCCCTGCGGGACACCACCCTGGCCCACCGCACCCTGCTCACCCTGTAGGCGCGCGCCCCGGGGGGGGGGGTTCGGGAGGGGGGGGAGGCGGGGGGGGGGGGTTAGCGGGGGGGGTAGGGGGGGGGGGGGGGGGGGCCTCCAGGGGGGGGGGGAAGGGAGGGGGGGAGGGGGGAGCGCAGAA
>NZ_JBHVJT010000031.1:28912-70725 GCF_042798815.1 Kitasatospora sp. NPDC057738
GGTCCGCGGGCTCTGAGGGAAAGCAACGTGGACAACCGCGCCTGGGGCGACCGGGGAGGGGTGGCAGCCGGAGTGGGCCGGCGAAGGGAGAAGACCGTCGCGGGCGGCGCCTCAGCGCGGGCCGTCGGGGCGCGGCGGGAACGCCCCTACGGTGCGGCGCGGAAGGGCGGCGGACAGCGCCGCCAGCAGCGCGGCGGCGGTGAACAGCGCGTAGTGCCCGGCCTCCGGCCCGGGGCCCGCCCAGCCGAGTTCGCCGTGGCGGTGTTCGGAGAAGGCGTTGTGGCAGAGCCAGGCGGCCAGGCCGATCAGCGGTGCGTCAACCGGCCGGGAACGACGGCCGACCAGGGCGCACAGCGCCAGGTGGGCGAGGTACGGCAGCGGGCCGGCGTGCAGTTCACCGACGGCACCGAGGGCGAGCGCCAGAGCGCCGCCGGCGAGCAGCGCGACGGCGCCGGAGGTGCCGTCCGGGAACCGGTAGAGCACCGGGCGGCAGCGCCGCCCGCCGGGCCGGGCCGAGTACATCCGCACCGCGGACTACCGCTGCATCGAGGCGAGTTCGCGCTCGGTGGCGACCGGCAGGTGCCATCGGGTGCGCCGGTGCAGGGCCTCCAGGTCGTGCAGCAGCTCGGGCACCGGGACGGTCAGCACCGGACAGCCCGCCCGCCGGGCGCAGTGGCCGGGCACCGATCGCCGCAGCCGGCGGTGCAGCGGGCCGCCGCTGCGCCCGAGGACCAGCAGGTCGTCCGGGCGGTCGGCGATGTGCAGCAGGGCCGGTCCGGTCTCGCCGCGGACCACGACCGGGCTCAGCGGCACGCCGGGGTCGGCGCCGCCGAAGGCCTCGTCGAGGGCGTCCCGCAGCCGCCGTTCGGCGGCCTCCCGGACGGCGGCGAGCAGCGGCGGGCAGGGCGAGCGCCGGTAGCCGTGTTCGCCGCCGGGCGGCTCCCAGGCGAGCACCGGCACCAGGACGGCGCCGCGGTCGCGGGCCTCGGCGACGCCGCGGTGCAGGGCGGCCAGGCTTCCCAGCGACCCGCTGACCCCGACCACCACCCTGGGGGCGGCCTTCGAACTCCCGTTGCCGTGCATGATCCGTCCTCGTGTGGTCGTGTTCGCCGTCGTCCTCCACCCAACCGCCGCGACGGTGCTGACCTGCTCTCCTTGACGGCTTCCTGACGTTCCGGCCGGTGTTCCCAACGCGCTCCATACGCGGCCCGCCGGGTGTCCGGACCGTCCGGATCGTCCGGGCCTCACCCGTTCGGCGTACTCAACAGGCGAGGGTCACCGCCGGATGGGTGGATGGAGACGGCCCGCCGGGATGCGGCATGCCCGACGGGCGGTTCTGTCGAACGTTCTAGGGAGCACGGGCTTGTACTACAGCAGCGGCAACTACGAGGCGTTCGCCCGGCCGAGGAAGCCCGAGGGGGCCGAGCGCAAGCGGGCGTGGTTCGTGGGGTCGGGGCTCGCGGCGCTGGCCGGGGCGGCCTTCCTGGTCCGGGACGGACAGGTGCCCGGCGAGCGGATCACGATCCTGGAACGGCTCAAGCTGGCCGGCGGCGCGCTGGACGGGATCGAGGTGCCCGAGAAGGGCTTCGTGGTCCGCGGCGGGCGCGAGCTGGAGGACCACATGGAGTGCCTGTGGGACCTCTTCCGCTCGGTGCCCTCGCTGGAGATCGAGGGCGCGTCCGTGCTGGACGAGTTCTACTGGCTCAACAAGGACGACCCGAACTTCTCCCTCCAGCGGGTCACCGAGCGCCGCGGCCAGGACGCCCGCACCGACGGCCTGTTCGCACTCGACGACAAGGCCCAGAAGGACCTGGTCCGGGTCTTCCTCGCGACCCGCGAGGAGCTGGAGGGCAAGCGGATCGACGAGGTCTTCTCGCGGCACTTCCTGGACAGCGACTTCTGGCTGTACTGGCGGACCATGTTCGCCTTCGAGGAGTGGCACGGCGCCCTGGAGATGAAGCTCTACCTGCACCGCTTCATCCACCACATCGGCGGCCTGCCGGACCTGTCCGCGCTGAAGTTCACCAAGTACAACCAGTACGAGTCGATGGTCCTGCCGCTGACCCACTGGCTGATGGACCAGGGCGTCCGGTTCCGGTACGAGGTCGAGGTCACCGACATCGACTTCGACGTCTCCCCCGCCACCCGGGACGCCCCCGG
The DNA here is from genome assembly GCF_042798815.1 of Kitasatospora sp. NPDC057738. Lineage (NCBI taxonomy): Bacteria > Bacillati > Actinomycetota > Actinomycetes > Kitasatosporales > Streptomycetaceae > Kitasatospora > Kitasatospora sp. NPDC057738. Next base: position 31,073 of record NZ_JBHVJT010000031.1, read on the forward strand.
CCGCAAGCAGGCCACCCGGATCCGCTGGCGGGAGGCCGGCCGGGAGGGCGGGGTGGACCTCGGCCCGGACGACCTGGTGTTCACCACCATCGGCTCGCTCACCGAGAACTCCGACGACGGCGACCAGCACACCCCGGCCCGGCTGGACGAGGGCCCGGCCCCGGCCTGGGACCTGTGGCGCCGGATCGCCGCCAAGGACCCGGCCTTCGGCCGCCCCGAGGTGTTCTGCGGCAACATCGCCGAGAGCAAGTGGGAGTCGGCGACCGTCACCACCCTGGACCCGCGCATCCCGCACTACATCCAGAAGGTCGCCAAGCGCGACCCGTTCAGCGGCGGCGTGGTCACCGGCGGCATCGTGACCGCCCGGGACTCCTCCTGGCTGCTGAGCTGGACTGTCAACCGCCAGCCGCACTTCAAGCAGCAGCCCGCCGACCGGATCGTGGTCTGGGTCTACTCGCTGTTCGTCGACCGCCCGGGCGACTTCGTGCGCAAGCCCATGCAGGCGTGCACCGGCGAGGAGATCACCCAGGAGTGGCTGTACCACCTGGGCGTGCCGGTCGGCGAGATCCCCGACCTGGCCGCGAACGCCGCCCGCTGCGTGCCGGTGATGATGCCGTACGTGACGTCGTTCTTCCTGCCCCGGCACGCGGGCGACCGGCCGGACGTGGTGCCCGAGGGCGCCGTCAACTTCGCCTTCATCGGCCAGTTCGCGGAGACCACCCGGGACTGCGTCTTCACCACCGAGTACTCGGTGCGCACCGGCATGGAGGCCGTCTACCGGCTGCTCGACGTCGAGCGCGGCGTGCCCGAGGTGTTCAACTCCACCTACGACGTGCGCAAGCTGCTCGCCGCCACCACCCGGCTCCGCGACGGCGCCGAACTCGACCTGCCCGGGCCGGAGTTCCTGCGCAAGCGGCTGCTGCGGCGGCTGGAGGCCACCGAGATCGGCGAGCTGATGCAGGAGTTCGGCCTGATCGAGGACGAGCGGAAGTAGCCGACGAGCGGGGGGGTAGCCGACGAGCGGGGGTGGCCGCGGGCGGTGAGCACCGCCCGCGGCCAGTGGCAGTGGCAGTGGCAGTGGCACAAGACATGGATGGTGCTATCGTCAGTAGCACTATGTTGCTGAAGCTGGACATCGGGGACACCCGACCGCTGCACGAACAGGTCGCCGGCGCGATCAGACGGGCCGTCGCCGAGGGCGAGTGCGCCCCCGGGGACAAGCTGCCCCCGGCGCGGGAGCTCTCCCGGGCGCTGGGGGTGAACACCAACACCGTCCTGCGCGGGCTGCGGACGCTGCGCGACGAGGGGGTGCTGGAGTTCCGCCGGGGCCGCGGCATCACGATCGCGACCGGCGCCGACACCCGCTCCGAACTGGTGGACCGCGTACGGCAGTTGGTCGAGGACGCGGCCCGGTTCGGCTACAGCAGGAACGATCTCGTGGACATGATCAGGGGGATGTCGTGACGGACGACGGCACAACGAAGGAAGCGACCACGGCGGAACGACCGGCGGCTCGCGGTGCCCTCTGGGCCGCGGCGGCCTGGTCCGTCGGCGTGCTGGCACTGCTGGTCGCCCTGCCGCTGGTGGCGCGCCACCGGCTGCCGGACCCGCTGGCCACCCACTGGGGCGGGCGGGAGCCGAACGGCTCGATGTCGCTGACGGCGGCCGCGCTGTTCCCGGCCGCGTTCTGGGCGGTCCTGGTGCTCACCTCGGTGGCCGTGCGGCGGTACTGGGCCGACCGGTCGCCCGGGGCGGCGGCGGCCACGCTGGCGGCCGGCGGGGTGCTGCTGACGGGGGCGCAGACCTCGATCGTGCACGCCAACCTCGACCGCGCCCGCTGGCAGGACGCCGCACCGATGGGCGTCGAGGTGGTCCTGATCCTGCTGGCCACCGGCCTCGCCGGGCTGCTGGCCCTGCTGGCCGGCCGCCGCTTCGGCGGCCGGCCCGAGCGGCTCCCGGCGGCCGGGGCGGATCCGCTGGAGATGCCCGCGGGCGAGCGGTTCGTCTGGCTCTCCCGGGCCGCCAACCCGTGGCTGCAGCTGGCCGCCGCGGTGTTCGCGCTGGTGACGGTGGCGGGAGTGCTGGCCGCCGCGAGCGGGGTCGCCGAGCTGGACTGGGCGCTGGTGGTGCCGTTCGCCGTCGTCTCCCTCGCGTGCCTCGCCTGCTCCTCGGTGCGGGCGCGGGTGACCGCCGGCGGCCTGACCGTCGGATTCGGCCCGTTCGGCCGGCCCGTGCGCCACTGGTCCCCCGCCGAGCTCGAATCCGCCCGCGCCGAGCAGCGCACCGCCGCGCAGGCGGGCGGCTGGGGCTACCGGATGAACCGGCTCGGCACCACCGTGATGCTGCGCGGGGGCGTCTGCCTGGTGGTCCGCACCCGTCAGGGCACGGACTTCGCGGTCAGCGTCGACGACGCCGAGCGCGGGGCCGCCCTGCTCAACGCGCTGATCGCGCGCACCGGGCAGCCGGCCGGCTGAACCGTCCCGGCGGAGGCGAAGGGGCGGTTCGGCCACCACGGCCGGACCGCCCCACCGCTTCCACTGCTCGCACGGCTCGCACCGCTCGCACCGCTTCCGCCGCCGTCAGGACTCCCCCGCGCGCAGTTCGGTGGCGATCTGCCGCCGTCCCGCGACCAGCGTCTCCAGCACCACCCCGAGGCAGGCCACGAGCGCCAGTCCCGCCGTGGGCAGCAGCACCGGCAGCACCGCCGGGCCCAGGCCGTCGCCGGCCTCGGCGCCGATCAGGGTGGAGAGGTCGAAGGCCGGCCCGAGCAGGACGGCCGCCACCGCCGCGACCACCGCACCGCCGACGGCCGCCGCCAGCGTCCGCGGCAGTGCCTCGGCGACGATCAGCGCCAGCCCCTGACGGGGTCGCAGGCCCATGGTGCGCAGCCGGGCGAGCACCGCCGTCCGGTCGGGCGCGGCGCGCAGCAGCGTCAGCAGGACCGCGAGGACGGCGAATCCGGCACTGGCGGGCGCCGCGTACCAGAACAGCCGCCCGGCGGCCTGCTGCAGCGGGTCGGCGGCGAGCTGCGCGGCGTACTCGCGGCTGCTGCCCACCGCGTAGGCGGGCGGCAGCCCGTGGTCGCCCTTGCCGTCCGCCGCGGCGTTCTCCGAGATGAGCTTGGCGAGGCCGGTCGGCTCGACCAGGCCGCGTTCCAGGAGGAGCGATCTGATCCGCCCGGGGTCGAGGCCGTCGCCCACGGCCAGCCACCCGGTCCACCGGCCGAGCTCCGGCAGGCGTTCCACCGCCGGACCGCTGGGCACCACGACGAAGGGCAGGGCCGGCTCCGGCAGCGCCGGCGTCGCGGTGACGATCCCGGCGACGGTGGTGCGCAGCTCGCTCGCGGTGGACAGGTGCACCGTCGGCGCGCCGGCGCCCAGCCGCGCGGCCAGGTCGCTGCTGAACAGCGCGGGCACCGGGGTGTCCGGGCCGCCGGGGGTGCCGGCGAGCTTCGCCGGGTCGAACCCGCCGGCCCCGAGGGTGCGGGCGATCTCGGCGTACGCGGTCGGCTCGGCGACCACCAGGGTCACCTTGGTGTAGTTGTTCGCGTCGGCGCCGACGAACAGCGCCCGGGGGTCCACCCGGACCGCCGTCGCGCCCCGGGTCTGCGGAAGGTCGCCCGCGGCCTTGAGGAACGGTTCCGGCAGGGTCGCGTAGCCCGGGACGGAGACGGCGACGTCGCCGCCGGTCGCGAGGCGCGCGGCGCTCAGCCTGCCGCGGTCCACCGCGTCGAGCAGGGTGGCGCCGAAGCCGGTCGCGGTGACGGCGATCAGCAGGGCGAGCAGCGGCAGCGCGGAGGGCCGGCGCCGGCCGGAGTGGTCGCGGGAGGCCCGGGAGAGGCCGAGGAAGCCGATCAGGCCGCGGCCCCGGCGGGCCAGGGCGGCCAGTCGGCCGATCACCACGGGCTCGATCCGTGCCAGCAGCAGCCCGCCGGCGACGGCGAGCAGCAGCGGCGCGGCCACCAGCAGCGGATCCGCTCCCCGGCCGGGGTGGCCGACGCCGCGCCGGCGGACCTCGGCCACCGCCACCGCGGTGACGGCCAGCAGCGCGACTTCGCCGATCAGCCGGCGCCACGGCCCGGTCCGCCGGGGGTGCGTCCGGAGCAGGGCGGCGCGCACCGGGAAGGCGAGCAGGGCGAACAGGGTGGCGACCAGGCCGGCCGCCACCGCGAAGCCCCACCGGGGTGTGGGCAGCAGCACCAGGGCGAGCACCGCTCCGAGTACCGCGGCGGGCAGGACCGTCACCGCGCTCTCGCCGAGCAGCCGCAGCAGCACCCCGCCGCGCGAGCAGCCACGGGCCCGGAGCAGCCGCAGTTCGGCGGCGCGCCGGTCGGTGCCGAGCGCGGCGGCCAGGCAGAGCACCACGGCGGCGACGCCCGCGACGCCGGCCGGGCCGACCGCGCCCAGCGCCATCGCTGCCCGGTAGCGCTCGGCCGCCCAGGTGAGGACCACGGGCAGCGTCGAGACGACCCGCAGATCGGCGCGCCCGGTCGCGGTGACCAGGGCGTCGGCCTCCGGCCCGGCCAGCAGGGGCGCGACGGCGGCGCGGGTCCGTTCCAGCCGGTCGGCGCGCAGCGGGGCGGGGTCGACGGAGACCCGCCAGAAGTTCTGGACGGACGGGCTCCAGGCGGTCAGCGCGCCCACGCTGCCGTCGTCGACGAAACCGGTGACCTCCTGCCAGTTGCCGTGCTCCGCGTCGAGCCCCAGGCAGGGGCGGTTCGGGCAGCCGATGCCGACCCAGAACGGGTCCGAGGGGTCGTTCTGCCGGTAGATGCCGGTCACCACGGTGGTCCGTCGGCTGTCGGGGCCGCTGCTGCCGTTGTCGAGGACGTCTCCGACCTTGATGCCGATCGCCTCGGCGGCCTCCCGGCTCACCACCGTCGGCACCGGGGCGCCGGCCGCGGCGGGGCCGGGCCAGCCGCCCTCGGTCAGGGTGACCCGGTCGGCGAGGCCCTGCAGCCGGATCAGCAGGATCCTGGGCGGGATGTCCTGGCTCACCCGGTGGTAGCCCGGGTTGTACACCGGGTTGGTCTCGGTCCTGGTGCCGTGCGCCAGGCGGTCCGGTGCCAGCGCCACCGTCGCGCCGACGCGCGCCACGATGTCCCGGTCGACGGCGTCGAGGGCGGCGGCGGTGTCGGTCGGGCGGGCCTTGGAGGCGAAGTGCAGGCTGGTCGCGTGGATGCCCTTCTGGCGCACGAAGTCCCGCAGCGCCGCGTCCGCGTTCCGGTCCGTGACGCGGGGGACGGCCACGGCCAGCAGGACGGTGACGAAGGCGAGGGCGGCCGTCAGCAGGGCCGCCGAGGGGCTGGCGCGCAGCCGGGTGCGGACCCAGCGGGCCGGACGGAGGGCGGTCCCGGCGGGGTCGGCCTTGGTGGTCACGGTTCCTCCACGAGGCGCAGCGGGACGGCGGCCGCCGATCGGCCGGGGTGGACACGGCGCACGGCGGCGCACGGGTCACCGGTGCGCGGGGCTCCGGCGACCGGACAGCGGACGATGCTGTCAGATCCGATCGCCGATCGGAAGGGAATCGCACGAATCAATTCCCGCTAGGTCGGTGAGGATTGGGCTGGTGGCAGCCGCCTTTCCGGTTCTCCGCGGGGGAGTTGAACCGGTGGAGCCGTCACGGCCGTGGTGGATGGTGACCCGAGGTTCTCCGGACGGTCATTGAGGGCGTAAACCGCTCAAATCGGTGGTGCTTCGAACGCCGATGCGGGTACACAAGGTGACGGTCGCTCAGGTGTGTGGCGGCGCCCGTCCGACGCCGCCCCACCCCGTCCCCCGCGACCGGAGGAACAGCGGGCCGAGGAGCCCGTGGAAAGACAAGGAGGCGTCCGTGACGCACGACTCGCGCACGCAGAACTCCCCCGGTGTCCGGCGGAGCATCCAGGACGTTCGAACCATCGCGATCCTTCGCCTCGGCGTCGGCCTGATCGGCGTCCTGCTGCCGCCGGCCCTGCCGTTCGGCAACTGGCTGGCCGCCGAGGTGACGGGGCGCGGCACCGACGACTTCTGGCCGGGCTCGATGAGCGCCGCCTACTACACCGACACCCGGAACCTCTTCGTCGGCGGACTGTGCGCCCTCGGGGTGTTCCTGATCTGCTACCGCTTCGACCGCCGGGACGACCGCTGGAGCACGGCCGCCGGGTTCTTCGCGGTCGGGGTCGCGCTGTGCCCGACGGCCCCGGCGGGCGCCTCCGGCCTCCAGCGCACCGTCGGAGTGTTCCACCTCGTCTTCGCCGGCCTGCTGTTCGTCATGCTGGCGATGTTCTGCCTCCACTCCTTCCGCAATCCCCGCTCCACCCAGCCGGCCCGGGTGAGCACGGCCTACCTGGTGGCCGGGGTGGTGATCCTGGTCGCCCTGGCGCTCTCCGTCCTGGCCGGGGTGACGGGCCTCGGCTCGGGCTGGTCGGTACGGCCGCTGTACCTGTGCGAGTGGCTGGCGACGTGGGCCTTCGGCATCGCGTGGACAGGCGCCGCACTCGAACTGGCGGCGCACGGCCGGGGCGACGCCGGGTCCGCCGCCGTCCCCCGTCAGCCGGGCGCCGCCGCGCTCGACCCGGAGCACCCGGAGGCGCGGGCCTGAGACACCCGGAGGCGCGGGCCCGAAGCGCCCGGAGGCACGGGCCTGAGGGCCCGTCATTCCGCCGCACCGGTCGACCGTTACCATGCGCACCATGGGCCGCCACCTCGGCGGTCGCTGACGGACGCCCAGCAGCGGGAGAACGAGCATGGCGAACGAGATCCGGGCGGAGCGCGGTCCGCACGAGGATTACCCATCGGTGGACCTGCGGATGGACGTTCCGCACTCCGCCCGGGTCTACGACTACCTCATCGGCGGCAAGACCAACTTCGAGGCGGACCGGGTCGCGGCGCACGCCTCGGTGCAGGCCTGGCCGTCGCTGCCGATCTCGATGCGCACCACCCGCGACTTCATGCAGCGCTCGGTGCGCCGACTCGCCGAGCAGTACGGCGTGCGGCAGTTCCTGGACGTCGGCACCGGCATCCCGACCTCGCCGAACCTGCACGAGATCGCCCAGGCGATCGCCCCCGAGGCCCGGGTCGGGTACGTGGACAACGACCCGATCGTGCTGACCCACGCGCGGGCCCTGATGGACAGCACGCCCGAGGGCCGCACCTGTTACGTGGACGCCGACTTCCGCGACCCGGAGTCGATCATCAACAACCCCCGGCTGCGCGAGGTGCTCGACTTCTCGCAGCCGGTGGCGCTGTCGCTGATCGCGATCGTCCACTTCGTGCTGGACGAGGACGACCCGCAGGGCATCGTGCGCCGCTTCATGGACGCCCTGGCCCCCGGCAGCTTCCTCGCCCTGACGGTCTTCACGGGTGACACCGACCCGGTGGGCGTGGGTGGCGTCGGCCGCGAGTACAACGCGCGCGGCATCCCGCTCCAGATCCGCGACAAGGCCGAGGCCGAGGCGTTCTTCGAGGGCTACGAGCTGCTCGACCCGGGCGTCACGCTGGTGCACAACTGGCGGCCGGACGCCGACGCCCCGCCCGTCCGCGACCGGGACATCGCGATGTACGCGGGCGTGGCGGTCAAGCGCTGAGCCCCGGCTCCTCGTGATCGAGTGCCGAATCGTTTCTGCGATGGGCCCGGCCGACCGGCCGGGCCCGTTCCAGCAGGACCGTTGAAGGCAAGCCCGTTCCAGCAGGACCGTTCAAGCGGATACGGAGACCAGGCCCGCCTCGTAGGCCAGGATGACCAGCTGCACCCGGTCCCGGGCGTCGAGCTTGGCCAGCAGCCGTGTCATGTAGGTCTTGACGGTCGCGATGCTGAGCACCAGTTCGGCGGCGATCTCGGTGTTGGACAGACCCCGGCCGACCAGGGTGAGGATCTCCCGCTCGCGCCCGGTGATCGCCGCCAGCCGCTCGGCCGCCACCGCAGCGGCGGCGGGGGCGTGCCCACCGCCCCCGGGCCACTGCGGGCGGCCGGCGATGAACGCCCCGATCAGCCGCCGGGTGACGCCCGGCGCGATCAGCGCGTCCCCGGCGGCGACCACCCGCACCGCCCCGAGGATGTCGTCCAGCGCCATGTCCTTGACCAGGAAGCCGGACGCCCCCGCGTGCAGCGCCGCGTACACGTGCTCGTCCTCGTCGAAGGTGGTGAGCACCACCACCCGGGTCGGCCCGCCGTCGGCGGTCACCAGCCGGGTGGCCTCGATGCCGTCCATGCCTGGCATCCGGATGTCCATCACCACGACGTCCGGCCGCAGTTCGGCGGCCAGCCGGACGGCCTCCGCCCCGGTGCCCGCCTCACCCACCACCTCGACGTCGTCCGTCTCCGCGATCACCATCTCCAGCGCGGCGCGCACCAACGGCTGGTCGTCCACCAGCACCACCCGGATCACGCGCCCGCCCCCTCGACCGGGACCGGCCCGGGAACCGAAACCGATCCCGGCACCGGCACCGGCAGCCGGGCGGCCACCCGGAAGCCGCCGCCGGGCAGCGGCCCGGCCTCGAACTCCCCGCGCAGCAGGACGGCCCGCTCCCGCAGCCCGGCCAGCCCGAACCCGGCCCCGGGCGCCCGGCCCCGGCCCCGGCCCCGGTCGGTGACCTCGACGGACAGCTCCCCCGCCGTGCGGTGGTCCACCGCCACCACGCAGGCGTCCACGTCCGCGTGCCGCACCACGTTGGTGACGGATTCCTGAACGATCCGGAAGGCCGCCAGGTCGACCTCCGGCGGCAGCGGCCCCGGCTCGCCGTGCCGCCGGACCTCCACCCGCACCCCCGCCGCCGTGGTCGCCCCGGCCAGCCGGTCGAGGTCGGCCAGGCCCTGCGACAGCGTCGCCGAGGCCTCGCCGTCGGCCCGCCGCAGCGCGACCAGCATCCGGCGCAGCGCGGCCAGGGTCTCCCGCCCGGCGGCCTCGATCTCGCCCAGCGCCTGCGCTGCCCGCTCCGGCCGACGGTCGATCACCCGGCGGGCCGCACCGGCCTGGAGGGCGACGATGCCGAGGCTGTGCGCGACGGTGTCGTGCATCTCGCGGGCGATCCGCAGCCGTTCGGCGGTGACCGCCTCCTCGGCCGCCCGGGCGCTGAGCGCCTCGGCGTGCTCCCGGTTCTGCCGCACCGAACGGCCGACCAGCCAGGCGACCAGCGCGAGCAGCGCGGCGCCGTCGGCCGAGCCGATGTGGGTGCCCGTGAAGATGCCCACCGTGCTGCCGCGCACCAGGCCGATGTGCAGCACCAGGAAGACCATGACCAGCGCGAACGCGGCCCGGGAGCTGCGCCGGGGCCGGTCGGCGGTGATCAGGCAGAGCGCGGTGTCCACGGCCAGCAGCGCACCGGGCGGCACCTGGGCGCCGCCGGCCCAGCCGTCGGTCTCGGTGAACGCGGCGACCAGCAGCAGGGCGACCGAGAGCACCGGCAGCCGCCGCACCAGCGCCGCGCCCGTGAAGGCGAGCACCGTGTCGGCCAGGGTGAACGCCCAGCCGCCGTGCGCGGCGGCGCCGGGGTGCTGCGCAGCGGCGCCGCCGAGCCGTACGGCGGGGTAGCCGGCGGCCGCGCACCAGGCGAGACCGACCCAGACCTCGGGCGGGACGCGCCGGAACAGCGGCGGGGAGGGGGTCGTGGACATGGTTCGAGATCGTAGCGACGGCCGCCGCCCGCCGTCATCCAGCCCTGGTTGTACGACCGCGGGTGACCTGCGGTGTCGACGCCGGTCCGATGCGCCCGGCCGGTTCCCCCGGGCACCGTGGACCCCATGATCGAAGTTACCGAACTGACGAAGCGCTACGGCCGCGGCCGGCACGTCCGCACCGCCGTCGACCGCCTCTCCTTCACCGTCCGGCCGGGCCTGGTCACCGGCTTCCTCGGGCCCAACGGCGCGGGCAAGTCCACCACGCTGCGGATGATCCTGGGCCTCAGCACCCCCACCGCGGGCACCGCCACCGTGGCCGGCGTGCCCTTCGCCGACCGGCCGCGCGGACTGCGGCACGCCGGTGCGCTGCTCGACGCGGGCGACGCGCACGGCGGGCGCACCGGCCGGGCCCACCTGCGGGCGCTGGCCCGCGCCAACGCGATCCCGGCCGCGCGGGTCGATCAGGTGCTGGAGGAGGTCGGGCTCGCCGCGGCGGCCGGGCGCCGGATCGGCGGCTACTCGCTGGGGATGCGCCAGCGCCTGGGCATCGCCGGCGCGCTGCTCGGCGACCCGCCGGTGCTGCTGTTCGACGAGCCGCTGAACGGGCTCGACCCGGAGGGCGTGCTCTGGGTCCGCGGGCTGTTCCGGCGGCTCGCGGACGAGGGCCGCACGGTCTTCGTCTCCAGCCACATGATGGCCGAGATGGAGCACACCGCCGACCACCTGGTGGTGATCGGACGCGGGCGGCTGCTCGCCGACGAGAGCCTCACCGGGTTCGCCGCCCGGGCCGGCCGGGCCGCCGTCACCGTCCGGTCCGCCGAACCCGACCGGCTGGCGGCCGTGTTGACGGCGGCGGGCGCGGCCGTGCGGCCCGGCCCGGACGGCACCCTCGCGGTGAGCGGCCTGGACGCCACCCGGATCGGTGAACTCGCCCTGGAACAGCGCCTGTTGCTGCACGCCCTGACCACCCGGGGCGCCTCCCTGGAGGAGGCGTTCATGGACCTGACCGCCGACAGCGTCGAATACCTCGCCGGAGAGCCCCGATGAACACCCTGCCCACCCGCACCGCCGCCCTGCCCACCCGCACCGCCATCGAGCCCACCGGCGCCGCCACCGAGCCGCGCGCCCGCTTCGGCGACCTGCTGGCCGCCGAGTGGATCAAGTTCTGGTCACTGCGCTCGATCCCCTGGGTGCTCGGCCTCGGCGCCCTGGCGAGCATCGCCGCCAACCTCAAGTCCGCGGTGTACACCCGCGACCACTGGACGCCGGGCGAGGGCGATCCGGCGGTCATGGCGCAGACCGCGCTGAACGACGCCTTCAACGTCGTCTCCGCCGACATCCTGATGCTGGTCGCGGGCGGCCTCGGTGCGATCGTCATCGCGGGCGAGTACGCGACCGGGCTGATCCGCACCACCCTGGCGGCCGTGCCCGACCGCCGGGCGGTGATCCTCGCCAAGGCCTGCGTGCTGGCCGCCGTGCTGTTCGGCTACGGGGTGCTCACCGTCGGCGTCTCCTTCGGCGGGAGCCAGGCGATCCTGGCCGGGACCGGCATCGGACATTCCGTCACCGACCCGGCCGCGCTGCGGTACGTCGCGGCGGCGGTGCTGTTCGGCCCGGTCTGCGCCCTGGTCGGGCTCGGCCTCGGCACTCTGATCCGGCACAGCGCGGGTGCCGTGGTGGGGACCGTCGTGGTGCTGTTCTTCCTCCCCTCGCTGGTCACCGAGCGCTACCGCTGGAGCGCCGACCTGCTGCACGCCCTGCCGATGCCCGCTTGGCAGCGGCTGGCCCGGACCACCCTGGCGGGAATGCGCCCGTCCGAGTACCCGGCCACCGTCACGGGCGCCTGGGTCACCTTCGCGGTGTGGTCGCTGGCCTCGGTGGCGGTCGCCGCGGCCGCGGTCCGCCGCCGGGACCACTGACGGCCGGGAGGGCGCCCGGAGCGGAAGGCCCGCAGCGGATGGGCCCGCAGTGGAGAGCCCCGCACCGGATGGGCCCGCAGTGGAGGGCCCCGCACCGGAAGGCCCCGAGCGGAGGCGCTCAGAACGCCGCGATGCTCCCCGGCGCCCGCTCGGCCCGGCTGAGCGCCCGCAGCACCGCCGCCCGGCCGTGCCGCCGGGCGGCCAGCCGGGTCAGCAGGACGACGACGGACTCGAAGGCCTCCGGCGGGAGTTCGGGGCCCGGCACTCCGACGCTGACCGCCAGGTCGTCGCCGTGGACGGCCAGTTCCATCGTCCGGGTGGCCAGCAGGTCGTCCAGGGTGAGCGACCACGGGCCCCAGAACGGCAGCCGGACCGGCCGGGTGCCGTCCGCCGCCGCGAGCGTGCCCGCGAGCTCCGGCAGCACGGCGGCCAGCCGGCGGTGCAGCGCGGCCGGACCGTCGGCCGCGAAGGCCTCGCTGCCCTGCCGGATCCGCACGTTGGCGTCCGCGTCGAGCGCGGCGCCGACCCAGGCCGAGCGGGCGTAGTGCTCCAGCAGGCCGACCACCGGCTCGGCCGGCACGGCGGCGGCCAGCAGCTCCGGCAGGCAGAGGACCTGGTAGGCCAGGTGCCCGGCCAGCCCGCCGACGCTCCACCGCGCCAGCGCGCTCGGCCGCTGCCAGGCCCGGGCCACCTCCGGGCGGCGCAGGAGTTCCTCGGCCGTACCGGCGGCGGCCAGGAAGTCCCTCCGGGCGCCCGTCACGGCCCGTTCCCCACCCGCGGCCCGGCGGCCCGGAAGCCGCCCCGGCCCGAGGCCATGTCGGCGACCGCCACCAGCAGCGCCGTCAGCACCAGGCCGGCCGCCACCGTCACGCCCAGCTGGAAGGCCAGCGCCCAGTCCGGGCGGGGGCCGGCCGCGTGGGCGAAGAACACCGAGCCGACGACGGCGATGCCCACCGCCGAGCCGACCCGCTGCGCGGTCTGCATCACCCCGCCCGCGCTGCCCGCCCGGGCCACCGGCACCTGCTGGAGGGTCAGCGTCTGGTTCGGGGCGATCACCAGCCCGCTGCCCACCCCGGCGACCAGCAGCGGCAGCGCCGTCGTCCAGCCCACCCGGGGCCCCGACCACAGCTGCACCGCCAGCGCCGAGGCCAGCAGCCCGGCCAGCACCAGCACCAGTCCGGCCACCACCAGCCGCCGCCCCAGCCGGCTCACCAGGCGCCCGCCCACCGCCGCGGACACCCCCGAGCCGACCGCGAACGGCGTGATCGCCAGGCCCGCCGTCAGCGCCGAGTAGTGCAGGCCCGCCTGGAGGTAGAGCGTGAAGATGAAGAAGATCGCGGTGAACCCGGCGAAGTACACCAGCGACAGCAGCGTGCCCGCCGCGTACGGCCGCACCGCGAACAGCGCCATGCTCACCAGCGGTTCGCGCCGCCGCCCGTAGTGCAGTTCCCAGCCGACGAAGGCCGCGAGCAGCACCGCCGCCAGCGGCAGCAGCAGCCAGCGGGCCGAGCCGTGCCACTGCTGCGCCTGGACGAACGGCAGCAGCAGCGCGACCGTCCCGGCGCCGAGCAGCAGCACACCGACGGGGTCGAAGTCCCGGTGCCCGGCCCGCTGGTCGGCGGGCGGGGGCCCCGGGAGCAGCCGGCGGGCGATCGGCAGCACGGCGACCCCGATCGGCAGGTTGACCAGGAACACCCAGCGCCAGCCGTCCTGCGGGCCGACCAGGTGGATCAGCAGCCCGCCGAGCAGCGGCCCCACCGCGGTGGACAGTCCGATGGTGGCGCCGAGCGCGCCGAAGGCCCGGCCGCGCTCGGCGCCCTGGAACAGCACCTGGATGAAGCCGGACACCTGCGGCACCAGCACCCCGCCGGCCGCGCCCTGGAACAGCCGGGCCAGCACCAGCCACTCCTGGCTCTGCGCCGCCCCGGCGAGCGCGCTGGCCACCGTGAACAGCGCCAGCCCGGCGAGGAAGACGGCCCGTCGGCTGCGCGCGTCGCCGAGCCGCCCGGCGGGCACCAGAACCAGGCCGAAGGCCAGCGCGTAGCCGCTGAGCACCCACTGCAGACCGCTGTCGGACATGTGCAGCCCGGCCCGTACCGTCGGCAGGGCGACGTTGACGATGCTGACGTCCAGCAGGGTCATGAAGCCGGCGACCAGGCAGACGGCGAGCGCCCGCCAGCGCCGGGTGGCGGCCCGGGCGCCCACGGCGGTGGCGCCGGGCCGGGGCGGGTGCACGCTGCTGCGCGGGGGGTCGGCGTTCATGGGGAGCCTCTTCCCGGGGCCGGGGCGTCCGGGTCGGTGGATGATCGCCGGTCGGCTTCGTTCGGCCCGTCGTCGGTCGGCTTCGGTCGGCTTCGGTCGGCTTCGTTCGGCCCATCGTCGCCCGGGCCTCCCGGGGCCGCCACCCGGGCCACCGCCCGGGCCTGCACTCGGGGCTGCACTCGGGGCTGCACTCGGACCTGCGCTCGGGGCGCCGCCCGAGTCGCCGCCCGTCCTCACCCGAACGGCCGAACCGGATCGCGACCGCCGCCCTCACCCCGGAGGCTGACGGCATGACCGTCGCCACCGAGACCCCGCCCTCCGCCCCTCCGGTGCTGGACGTCCGGCAGCGGAACGTCGTCTTCGCCACCATCGTGCTCGGCATGCTGCTGGCCGCCCTCGACCAGACCATCGTCGGCACCGCCCTGCCCACCATCGTCGCGGACCTCGGCGGGGCCGCGCACATGTCCTGGGTGGTGACGTCCTACCTGCTGGCCGAGACGGTGGCCACCGTGCTGGCCGGCAAGTTCGGCGACCTGTACGGGCGCAAGCTGCTGTTCCAGGCCTCGGCGATCGTCTTCGTCGGCGGCTCGTTCCTGTGCGGCCTGGCCACCGACATGACCCTGCTGATCGCCTGGCGCGCCGTCCAGGGCTTCGGCGCGGGCGGCCTGATGGTCACCTCCATGGCGCTGATCGCGGACGTCATCCCGCTGCGCGAGCGCGGCAAGTACCAGGGCGCGATCGGTGCGGTGTTCGGCGTGGCCACGGTGATCGGGCCGCTGCTGGGCGGGCTGTTCACCGACCACCTGTCCTGGCGCTGGGCGTTCTACGTCAACGTGCCGATCGCGGTGGTGGTAGTGGCCCTGGCCGCCCGGACCATCCCCTCGGTCCGCTCGGCGACCCGCCCGGTCGTCGACTACCTGGGCATCGTGCTGGTCGCGGTCGGCGCCGGCGCGCTGATCCTGGCGACCAGTTGGGGCGGCAACCAGTACGCCTGGAGCTCCGGGGTGATCATCGGCCTGTTCGTCGGCGGCGCGCTGGCGCTCGGCCTGTTCTGCTGGGTGGAGACCCGGGCCGTCGAACCGATGCTGCCGATGCGGCTGTTCCGCAACCCGGTGTTCACGGTCTGCTCGGTGCTCAGCTTCATCGTCGGCTTCGCCATGCTCGGCGCGCTGACCTTCCTGCCGACCTTCCTCCAGTACGTGGACGGCGACTCGGCGACCGTCTCCGGCGTGCGGACGCTGCCGATGGTGATCGGTCTGCTGATCGCCTCGATCGCCAGCGGCAACGCGGTCAGCAAGACCGGGAAGTACCGGGTGTTCCCGATCGTCGGCACGGCGGTGATGGCGCTCGGCCTCTACCTGCTGTCCCGGCTGGAGCCCGACACCGGATCCGCGCTGGCCTCGCTCTACATGTTCGTGCTCGGCGTCGGCATCGGGCTGAGCATGCAGGTGCTCACCATCGCCGTGCAGAACACCGTCGACTACGCCGACCTCGGCACCGCCACCTCCGGGGTCACCTTCTTCCGCACCATCGGCAGCTCCTTCGGCACCGCGGTGTTCGGCACCATCTACGCCAACAGCCTGCAGACCGAACTCGCCGACGGGATCGCCACCGCCGCCCGGCTGACCGGCGCCGACCCGGCCGTGCTCAGCCAGGCCGCGCAGAGCCCCCAGGGCCTGCACCAGCTGCCCGCCGACCAGGCCGCGCCGATCGTCCAGGCCTACTCCGACGCCCTGCACACCGTGTACCTGTGGACCATCCCGGTGGCCGTCATCGGCTTCGTGGTGTCCCTCTTCCTCAAACAGGTGCAGCTGCGCGACACCGCCCGGGCGGGCTCCACCGACATGGGCGAGGCCTTCGCCCAGCCGACCACCGCCGACTCCGACCCGCACCTGGAGTACTCGGTCTGCCGGATCGTGCGCGGGGTGGACCTCGACGCCGTCCGGACGATCGTCGCCGGCGCCGGCGCCCGGGTGGACCTGGCCGGGGCCTGGGCGCTGATGGAGGTGGCCGGCCACACCAGGGCCGTCGGCCACGCCTCGCTCGACCTCATCGCCGCCCGCAAGCGGGTGCCGCCCGAGGTGCTGGAGCCGGTCTTCGACCGGATGGCCGCCGAGGGCTACCTCCTGCGCGAGGGCGACGCCCTCTCCCCCACCGAGGCCGGCACCCACGAGGTCCGCACCCTCGCCCACGCCTGGTCCGACTGGCTCAACGCCCGCCTCGACGCCGACGCAGGCCGCCCCCGCAGTCCCCAACTGCGCGCCGCCGCCGACGCCATCGCCTGGCGCCTCCTGGTCGAGGACCTCGCCAACGGCCTCCCCGCCCACGCCCGCCCCAAGGACGACGCGAAGGTCTAGCCCTACAGCCGGGAGGTGTCGAGCTCCAGGTCGAAGGGCGCCGGGAGGAGAACGGGCGTGCCGAAGGGGTGCGGCCCGCTCTCCGCGGCGTAGCCGAGCCGGGTCGGCTCGCTGTACAGGGTGCAGCTGCGGTTCTGGCGGTCGACCAGGAGGTAGAGCGGAGCGCCGTACTGGCCGTAGCGACGGCGCTTGACGACGCGGTCGGTCTCCGCGTCGGACGGTGAACCGACCTCGACGATCAGGAGGGTCTGGTCGGGCAGCAGTGCGCCTTCGGTCTTCAGGGCGAGTTCGGCCGGCACGACGGCCAGGTCCGGGATGTACCAGTTCTCGCTGCCCGGCAGGTCGAGGTTGCCGGACCCGGACACCAGATCGAGCTGGTCCATGCGGGGGCCGAGCCGGCGGCGGACGATCTCGGCGGCGGACTCGTTCGCCCATGACGGCGACACGGGGGTGATGACTCCCTCGATGATCTCGGTACGGTCGCCCGCGATGTGCCGGATCGCGTACTTCAGTGCCCGCTCGGGGTCGCTGACGGTGCTGTAGTCACCGGGGACCTGGGGTGCCGTACTCACAGCGCGTCTCCTTCCGTCGTGCGATTCTCCCCCGGATCATGCGGTCGCCCCGCTCGTCGACCGACATTGGATGCACACTGACCGTTCGTGCTCGCAACAAGACCGGTTCGCAGAGCATCGTGGGCCCCCCCCCCCGAGAGGGGGGGGGGGGACAAAAACAAAAGGCCAAAAGGGGGGTTTGGGGGGGGAGGGGAGAGGGGGGGGGGGGGGTGTGGGGGGGAGAGGGGGTGGGGGGGGGGGGTGTGGTCCCCCCCGGGGGGGGGGGGGGGGGGGACCCCCGAGACCGACGGTCAGCGGGAGGCTTCGGCGGGGATCGGGGCGGGGGCGGTGCGGCGGGAGGAGAAGGCGATCACGGCGAGGCTGGCGAGGGCGAGGGCGGTCACCGCCGAGAGCATCACGGTGTAGGAGGCCACGGATGAGAGCGCCGCGAGCACGGCGGGCAGCAGGAAGCCGGAGTAGCAGAGGGCGTAGTAGACGCCGGTGATGCCGGCCAGGTCGTCGGGGGTGACGAGGCGCTGGATCTCCAGCAGCCCGGAGACGACGCCGATGCCGTAGGCGGCGCCGAGGAGGACCGCCCCGCCGAGGCCGAGCAGCGGGGAGCGCACCGCCGCGTCGCCGGCGCAGACGGCCATGCCGCAGGCCATCAGCACCATGGAGGCGACGACGCCGCGCGCCGAGTCCAGCGAGTCCAGGCGCTTGGCGAGGGGCTGGACCAGGGCGCCGGTGCCCAGGGTGAGGACGGTCAGCAGGGTCGCGTAGGCCAGCGACCAGTCGCCGAGCCGGTCGCCGACCAGCTGCGGGGTCACCGCGTACGCGACGCCGGCCGAGCCGAACACCCACGGGGCCATCGGCAGGACCACCCGCAGGAAGCGCCGGTGCCCGGCCGCCGGGACCTTGAGGTCGGCCCAGAGGCTGCGGACGGCGGCCGAGCGGGCCCGGGTCTCGACGGCCTTCGGGAGCAGGAACAGCGCGGGCAGGGTGACCAGCAGGTGGGCGAGGTACGGGGTGACCATCGGCCAGGGGCCCCACTGGGCGAGCGCGCCGGCCACGCCGGCGCCGAGGCCGAAGCCGACGGTGAGGGCGAGGGAGGCGCGGCGGGCGCCGGCGCCCTGGTCGGCGGACGGGTCGTGCGGGGCCCGGGAGAGCTCCTTGACCCAGCTGGTGCCGACGGCCATCGCGATGCCGACGGCTGTACCGGTGAGGAACCGCCCGGCGTAGATGGGGAGTTCGCCCGTGACGCCGCCGCACAGCACGCCGCTGGCGGCGAGCGAGGCGACGACCGCGCCGATCATCAGCGGACGGCGCCCGTAGCGGTCCGAGGCCGCACCGCCGACCAGCAGTCCGGGGACCAGGCCGAGGACGTAGGCCCCCAGGAAGGCGTCGACGGTGACCTCGGAGTAGCCGCCGAGGTGGCGGTACATCAGCAGCAGCGGGGTGAACTGGTTGCCGCCCCAGCCGCAGCAGAGCATGGCCAGGGCCGCGACCAGCCAGGGCCTCCCCCGACCGGTGGGCGCGACGGGACCGGCGGACGGTGGCCGGGTGGTGCTCATGGTGGTGCTGCTCCTTGTCGGATGGTGGTCCCGGCGGTCCGTCGGGGTGCGCGGCCGTCGCCGCGCGGGAGGAGAGGGGAGGAGTTGCTCAGCGGTGCAGTGGCTCAGCGGTGCGCGTCCAGGTGGGCGCGCAGCGCCTCGGTGAAGCCGGCGGCGTCGCGGGCCGCGATGCGCTCGACCAGCGCGGTGTGCTCCTCGACCAGCGCGGCCAGCCGCTGCGGCCGCCGCTCCGGCCGCACCTGGAGCAGTTGCACGGCCATCCGCCGCTGGCGGTCGCGCAGCGTCTCGTAGAAGCGCTCGGCGAGCGCGTTGCCGGAGGCCGTCACGATGCCCCGGTGGAAGGCCTCGTCGGCGTCGGCGAAGGCGCCGAGGTCGGCCCGGCGGGCGGGTTCGCGCTGCTGGTCGATCAGGTCGGTCAGCTGCCGCAGCAGGTCGTCGAGCGGCTCGGCGCGGCGGGTGATCCGGCGTACCGCGGTGCTCTCCAGCGCCTCGCGCAGCTCCAGCACGTCCTCGGCCTCGCCGGGGCCGACCGGCACCACGACGGCTCCGCGCTTGGGGAAGAGCTGGAGCAGTCCTTCGGCCTGGAGCCGCAGGAAGGCCTCCCGGACCGGGGTGCGGCTGAGCGAGGTGCGCTCGGCGATCTCGCCCTCGCTGATCAGCGTCCCGCCGGGGAGGCCGCCGCCGAGGATGAGGTCCTTGGTCAGTTCGTACGCGCGGTCCGCGGCCGGGACGCGGGATGGGACCGGGACGCGGGCGGGAGGCGGGGTGTCGGCCATGGACCACACCGTAGCACCATAGATGCAAGCTTAGATGCAAGCTTAGATGCAAGGCCCGGGACAGGGCCGCCCGCGGGACGGAGCATCGGTTTCCGTACTGCTCAGGGCCGGAAGAATGCGCTTTCTCACCCCCTCCGCAGGACCGAGGATGGGCGGGGCCAACCAGCTCCCCGGGAGGAAGCCGTGTCCCCTGTGTCGCCAGCCCTGTCGCCCGTCGACCCGGGCCTGCTGCCGCTCACCGCCGAGTTCCGCCCCGAGGGCCTGTCCGTCGGCGGGGTGCTCCTGGACGAGGCGGCCCGCCGGTACGGCACACCGCTGTTCGTCTACGACGAGGAGCACCTGCGCCGCCGCTGCCGCGAGGCGGTGGCCGCCTTCGGCCGGGGCAACGTCGCCTACGCCTCCAAGGCCTTCCTGTGCACCGCGATGGCCCGCCTGGCCGCCGAGGAGGGCCTGCTGCTGGACGTCGCCTCCGGCGGCGAACTGCGCACCGCCCTGTACGCCGGGGTCGACCCGGACCGGATCGTGCTGCACGGCAACAACAAGGACGAGGCCGAGCTGCGCACCGCGCTCACCGTCGGCCTGCGCCACATCGTGGTGGACAGCTTCGACGAACTGGACCGGATCGAACGGCTGCACCACGAGGAGGGCCTGCCCCCGGCCCGGATCCAGCTGCGGGTGGCGCCCGGGGTCGCGGCCGGCGCCCACCAGGCCATCCGGACCGGCGGCCACGACTCCAAGTTCGGCTTCGGCCTGGCCGGCGGCGCCGCCGCGGCCGCGGTGCACCGGGCCGGGACCTCCGCCGCCGTACGGCTGGAGGGCGTCCACGCCCACGTCGGGTCCCAGGTGCTGGACCCGGCCGAGCTGGCCGACGGCGCCGCCGCGGTGGCCCGGTTCGCGGTGGAGCACGGCCTGCGCCGGCTGACCGTCGGCGGCGGCCTGGGCGTGGCCTACCTGGGCGGGCAGACCGCCCCCTCCTTCGCGGACTGGGCCGAGCGGGTCCGCGCGGCGGTGCGCGGCGCCGGCTGGAACGGCCCGGTGGGCGTCGAGCCCGGCCGGTCGATAGCCGCCCGGGCCGGGCTGACCCTGTACCGGGTCGGCACCGTCAAGCGGATCGAGGGCGTGCGCACCTACGTCAGCGTGGACGGCGGGATGAGCGACAACCTGCGCCCCGCCCTGTACGGCGCCCGCTACGAGGCCTTCCTGCCGCGCTGCCCCGAGGCGCCCCGCCCGCGGCGCGCCCGGCTGGTCGGCAAGCACTGCGAGAGCGGCGACGTGATCATCGACGACGCCGCGCTCCCCGTCGACCTCCGGGTCGGCGACCTGCTGGCCACCCCGGTCACCGGCGCCTACGGCTACGCCATGGCGTCCAACTACAACAAGCTGCCGCGGCCCGCCGTGGTCTTCGTCCGCGACGGCGAGGCCCGCCTGGTGGTGCGCCGGGAGACCGAGCACGACCTGCTCCGGTTGGACACCGCCGCCGACGGGACGGCGCGACCGACCGGGGAACCGGTGGCCGCACTCCCGGCGCACACGGCCTAACCTGGGCCGATGCTGAACAGCGCCCGACTGCACGTCCTCCTGGAGATCGCCCGCCGGGGCACCATCGTGGCCGCGGCACAGGCCCTGCACCTGAGCCCGTCCGCCATCTCGCACCAGCTCGCCCGTCTGGAGCAGGAGCTGGGCGTCGCGCTGGTGGAACGGGCCCCGCAGTCCCTGCGCCTGACGCCCGCGGGTGTCCGGCTGGCCGAGCACGCCCAGGCGATCGCCGATCTGATGGCCGTCGCCCAGGACGACCTGCGGGCGCACGCCCAGGCCGCGGCCGGCGTGCTGCGGATCGGCTTCTTCGCCTCCGCCGGGCTGGACCTGCTGCCCCGGGCGCTGGCCGCCTTCGCCGCCGGGCACCCGCAGGTGGAGCTGGAGCTCATCATGGGCCAGCCGCACGAGCTGGTCCCGGACCTGGAGGCCGGCCGGCTGGACGCGGCCGTCGTCTTCGAGCACCCGCTGGACCCGTGGTGCCGCCGGGCGGCGGTGGACGTGCGGATGTACTTCGACGAGCCGCAGCTGGTCGTGGTGCCGCTGCGGCACCGGCTCGGGCGGCGCTCGGTGGTGCGGCTGGCCGAGCTGGAGGGCGAGAGCTGGATCGGCACCCACGGCGGCAGCACCGGCGAACCGGTGCTCGAACGCGCCTGCGCCGCCGAGGGGTTCCGTCCCCGGGTGCGCTGCCGCAGCGACCACTACCAGGTGACCATCAACCTCGCGCGGGCCGGCATGGGCGTCGCGCTGATCCCGGCGCTCGGCCTGGCCGACAGCGCCGGGGTGCACGTGTGCCGGCTGGACCATCCGCAGCTGCACCGCCGGATCGGGGTGGCCACCCGGCCCACCAACCGCAATCCGGTGCTGCGCGCCTTCCTCGCCGAACTCGGCTCCGCCGCCGGGGAGATCAGGTCGCTGCTGGACATGCGGTGGGGCGACTGAGCTCCCCCACGGCCTGAGCCGGCCGGCCGTTGAGCCCACCGGCCGACCGGCTCGGGCGGTTCGGCTCAGGCGGGTCGCTGGGCCCAGGCCGCGAGGGCGCGGCCGACGTCCCGGATCGCGTGCACGGCGGCCCGTTCGGTGCTGGGCCCGAGCGCCACGTCCCAGTGCGCGACGACCGCGTAGGCCACCCGGCGGGCGCCCACGATGACGCCCGCGTCGGCCCGCACCCCGGTGTCCGTTCCGGTCTTGTTGGCGACCAGCAGGCGGCCGGGCAGCGGCGCGGGGAAGCCGGGGGCGAACGGGTCGTGGTCGATCAGCGCGGGCACCAGGCCGTGGTCGGTGTTGGCGCGCATCCAGCCGAGCAGCCGGGCCGAGGCGGCCGGGCCGGCCATGGTGCCCCGGACCGCGAGGGCCACCAGCCGGGCCAGGTCGCGGGCGGTGCCGGTGGCGAAGACCGGCGGGACGTCCGGCCCGCGCTCGTCGCGCACCCGGTCGTGCAGGGTGAGCCGTTCCAGTCCGAGCTCGCGCGCCAGCCGGGCGGTGGCCGGCAGGCCGACCAGCCGCAGCAGGGCGTTGGTGGCGGTGTTGTCGCTGACCGCGGCGGTCAGCCAGGCCAGGTCCTCCACCGTCCAGTCGGGGCGGCTCAGCCGGCCGAGCAGGCCGGTGCCGCCGGTGACGTCCTCGGGGAGGATCTCCACCGGATGTCCGGCCGTCAGTTCCCCGGATTCCAGCCGCCGGGCGACCTCGGCGAGCAGCAGCAGCTTGGAGGCGCTGGCGACGGGCAGGACGACGGTGTCGTCCACCCCGACCGCGCCGGCGTCGACTCCGCGGTCCGCCTCGGCGGCGTCCACGTCGACGGCGGCCACCGCGAGGGTCAGCGGCAGGGCCGCGGAGCTGCGCGCGGCGGCGGCCACCTGGGCGAGGCTCATCGGACCCGCACCACCTCTCCGGCCCGGATCGCGGTCGGCCGGCCGCCGCGCACCGCGACCCGCCCGGCCACCACGACGGTCTCCACGCCCACCGGCGGCAGCAGCGGCCGCTCGAAGGTCGCGCCGTCCAGGACGGCGGCCGGGTCGAGCACCACCAGGTCCGCGACGGCGCCGTCCCGGACCACGCCGCGCCCGGCCAGCCGGAACCGTTCGGCGGGCAGGCCGGTCATCTTGTGCACCGCGAGCTCCAGCGGCAGCAGCCCCTGCTCGCGCCCGTAGTGACCGAGCACCCGGGCGAAGCTGCCCGCCCAGCGGGGGTGCGGGCGACCGGGTTTGGGCACCCCGTCCGAGCCGATCATCGACAGCGGGCTGGCCAGCACCCGGCGGACGTCGTCCTCGCGCATCGAGTGGCTGATGATGGTCACCTCGCCCTGCGCCTCCAGCAGCAGGTCGCAGACGAGGTCCACCGGGTCGGCGCCGCGCTCGGCGGCCAGGTCGGCGATCCGGCGGCCCTCGGCCGTACGGCGGGCGGGAGCGGCGGCCACCGAGATCAGGTCCCAGCCGCCGTTGCCGACGGTGTTCTCCCAGCCCTCGACGCCGTGCGCGATGTCCGCCCGGATCCGGTCCCGGACCTCCTTGCTGCGCAGCCGCTCCAGCAGCGCGGCCGGCCCGCCCTCGCTGGTCCACGGCGGCAGCATCGCGTGCAGCACGGTGCTGCCGGCGGTGTACGGGTAGACGTCGCAGAGCACGTCCACGCCCTCGGCGCGGGCCTGCTCCAGGCGCGGCAGGGTCCGCAGGGTGGCGCCCCAGGCGTGCCGTCCGGCGGTCTTGTGGTGGGAGACCTGGAGCGGGGCGCCGGAGCGCACCGCGATCTCCAGCGCCTCCTCCAGCGCCTTCTCCACCTGGGACATCTCGTCGCGCAGGTGCGTCACGTACGGCTTGCCGTGCCGCGCGGCGACCTTCGCCAGGGCCACGATCTCCTCGGTGTCCGCGTAGACGCCGGGCGGGTAGATCAGCCCGGTGGAGAGTCCGGCCGCGCCCTGGGTCAGCGCCCGGTCGAGCAGCCCGCACATGGCGGCCAGCTCCTGGTCGGTGGGCGGGCGGTCCTCGAAGCCCATCACTCCGGCGCGCAGCGTGCCGTGGCCGACCAGCGAGGTGATGTGGTTGCGGCGCAGTTCGGGCCGCTGGCCGGCGGCGAAGGCGTCGAAGTCCTCGGCGGGCAGCACCGGTCCGAGGCCGAAGGAGACCCGCAGGTGCTCGGCCAGTTCGGGCAGCCGCCCGGGCAGTGCCGGGAACAGGCTGATCCCGCAGTTGCCGCTGATCTCGGTGGTGACGCCCTGGAGCAGCGGGGCCAGCCGCAGCTCGTCCAGGGCGTCGCCGTCGGTGTGGGTGCCGCCGCCGAAGGGGGCGGCGAGCGCGTCCGAGTGGGTGTGGACGTCGATGAAGCCGGGGGTGACGACCCGCCCGGTGACGTCCAGGGTCTCGGCCGCGGTCACGGCGGTGCCGGGCGGCAGTACGGTGACCCGGCCGTCGGCGACGGCGAGGTCGGCCGGGCGGGCGGGCGCCCCGGTGCCGTCCACCAGGGTGGCGCCGCGCAGCAGCAGGTCGACCGGGGTCGTGGTCACGTCCGCTCCCATCAGTCCCATCGCTCCCATCAGAGCACCGTCGAGAGGAAGGCCCGGGTGCGGTCGTGCCGCGGGGCGGTGAACACCTCGGCCGGGCTGCCGGCCTCCACGACGGCGCCCTGGTCCATGAAGACGACCCGGTCGGCGACCTCGCGGGCGAAGCCCATCTCGTGGGTGACGACGATCATCGTCATGCCGCTGCGGGCGAGGTCGCGCATCACGCCGAGCACCTCGCCGACCAGCTCCGGGTCGAGCGCGGAGGTGGGCTCGTCGAAGAGCATCAGGGTCGGCTCCATGGCCAGTGCCCGGGCGATCGCGACCCGCTGCTGCTGGCCGCCGGAGAGCTGGGCCGGGTAGTGGTCGGCGCGGTCGGCCAGGCCGACCCGGGCGAGCAGTTCGCGGGCCCGGCGCTCGGCCTCCCCGCGGGGGCGGCCCTTGACCGCGATCGGGCCCTCCATGACGTTCTGGAGCGCGGTGCGGTGCGGGAAGAGGTGGAAGCGCTGGAAGACCATGCCGATCCGCTCGCGCTGGTGGCGGATGTCGCGCGGCCGGCGCTCGCGCAGCCTGCTGCCGGAGGCGCCGTACGGCTCGTAGCCGACCGGTTCGCCGTCCACCTCGATCCGCCCGGCGTCGATCTTCTCCAGGTGGTTGAAGCAGCGCAGCAGGGTGGACTTGCCGGAGCCGGAGGGGCCGATCACGCAGAGCACCTCCCCCGCCCGGACCTCCAGGTCGATGCCGCGCAGCACCTCCAGCTCCCCGAACCGCTTGCGTACCTTCCGGGCCGACAGGACCACCTCGGCGGCAGCCTTCCCCAGGTCCGTGGTCGTCACTTGACCTCCCCCTTCTTCACGCGCTTTCCCGCTCCGCCGCGCCCGGGGCGCAGGTTGGCCAGCACTCGGCGGTGCAGCGCCGGCGGGGCGCCGGCCGGGTTGAACCTCCGCTCCACCGCGTGCTGGGCGACGCTCGCGATGGTGGTGAGCACCAGGTACCAGATGGACGCGACGATCAGCAGCGCGATCACCTCGAAGTTGGCGAGGTAGAGGTGCTGAGAGACGGTCATCAGGTCGGCGCCGGCGATGACGGAGACCAGCGAGGTGGTCTTCAGCATCGAGATGAACTGGTTGCCGAACGGCGGGATGATCACCCGCATCGCCTGCGGCAGCACCACCCGGGTGAGGATCTGCCGGTTGGACATGCCCAGCGAGGCGCCCGCCTCGCGCTGCCCGGGGTCGACGCTCTGGATGCCGGCCCGGACGATCTCGGACATGTAGGCGCCCTCGTTGATCGACAGGCCGAGCAGCGCCGCCACGAAGCCGGTGATCAGGGTGTTGGACTGCCAGCTGACCAGCTTGGGCCCGTCGAACGGGATGCCGATGCTGATCTCCGGGAAGAGCAGCGCCAGGTTGAACCAGAAGATCAGCTGGACCAGCAGCGGGGTGCCGCGGAAGAACCAGGTGTACGCGCCGGCGGTGGTCCGCAGCACCGGGCTGTCGGACAGTTGCATCACCGCGGCCACCACGCCGATGACGATGCCCACCACCTGGGAGATCAGGGTGAGTTGGACCGTCACCCAGAGCCCTTCCAGGATCACGCCGTCGAACTGGTACTTGGCGACGATGTCCCAGTGCAGGTTGGGGTTGACGATGACGGTCCAGGCGAGCCAGACGGCGACGAAGGCGGCCGCCAGCACGGCGAACCAGCGTGCCGGGCGGGGCCGGCCGGTCACCTCGAAGGTCAGGTCGTCGTCGACGGGGCCGGCGGCGGCCGTTCGGGGTGCCGGGGCGGGCGTCGCGGGCGCGGGCGTCGCGGGGTCGGCGGGGATCCCGGGGTCTCTCATGTCGGTGCTCATCTCGTCGGTGCCGCCGTTCTCACTGCGCCGCGTTGACGGTGGCGCGCTCCACCGCGCTGCCGCCGACCTGGTAGGTGTCCAGCACCTTGCGGTACTCGCCGCTCTCGATCAGCTCCTGGAGCGCCTTCTGCACCGCGTCGCGCAGCCCGGCGTCCTTCTTCGCGACCGCGATGCCCCACGGCGCGGTGCCGTACTGCTCCGGCAGCACCTCGTAGGAGCCGCTGTTCTGCACGAACATCTGCGCCACCGGGTAGTCCACGATCGTGGCGACGGCCCGCTCGCTGTCCAGCTGGAGCAGCCCGGTCGGGGCGTCCTCGCTCTGCGAGATCGCCATCCTGGTGGCGCACTTGGCGTTCTGCTGCTCGCCGATCTCCAGGTTGGAGCTGCCCTTGGCGAGGACCACCTTCTTGCCGCAGAGGTCCTCGATGGACTTGATGCCCTCGGGGTTGCCCTTCTTCGTCATGATCACGCCGCCGGTGCGGAAGTAGTCGACGAAGTCGACGGCCTGGCGGCGCTGCGCGCTGTCCGTCATGGAGGACATCACCAGGTCGTAGCGGCCGGCCTGGAGGCCGGGGATCAGGCCGTCGAAGGAGGAGTTGGCGAGCTCCAGCTTCAGCCCGAGCCTCCCGGCGACGGCGGCGGCGAGGTCCGGGTCGACCCCGGTCAGCTCGGTGGTGCCGGTCTTGTACATCTCCATCGGCGGGTAGCCGACGGAGGTGGCCACTCTGAGCACGCCGCTCTGCTTGTTCTTCGCCGGGAGCAGCTCGGCGGCGCTCTTCCCGGAGTTCTGTCCGGCCTGCGCCGCGCCGGCGGCCGGGGAGCCGCCCTGGTCGGAGCGCCCGCAGGCGGTGGCGGCCAGGACGACCAGGGACAGTGCGGCCAGACAGCGCAGGGAACGGGGGCGGTTCATCGGCTACTCCCTCGGGCGGTGACGGTGCGCCGATGCTGGCAGCCGGGTCCGGGTGAACGGAAGATGATGAAGCCATTGCTGCCTCACCAACGATTTTGGTACGGCTGACCGCCCTGTCCTGCGGGCTTCCGGCCGTACCCGGCCGTGCCCGGCCGGCCGGGTCAACCGGTCAGCCGTCAGCCGGTCAGCCGTCAGCCGGTCAGCGGCGTCAACCGGGTCAGCCGGGTCAGCCGGTGAGCCACGGGGCCTCGGGCAGCTTGGCGTCCGCCTGCCGTCCGGTGAGCTCGACGGTGGTGGGGGTGCCCAGCCCCGGCATCCGCATCGTCACCCGGCGCAGCCCGCCGTCGCCGTCGACCCAGTAGGTCAGCGGCGAGCGGGCGCCGTCGGGCGCGGAGCCCTGGGCGCGCGGACCGGCGAAGCGGTCGTAGCCCTTGCCGTCGATCCGGTCCCGGCCCAGCCAGCGGGCCCCGGACTGGGCGAGCAGCAGCGGGTTGTCGGGGCGGTCCGCGCCGAGCTGGACCAGCAGGTTCAGTCCGGCGTCCAGCGGGTCCGCCGTGTAGGTCCGCGGTGACCAGCCCTGGCGCGGGATGCGCTCGGCCTGCTGCCAGGCCGGGGCATCGGTGGCGGGGGCGGTGGCGGTGTCGGTGCCGGCCCGGTCGGGGGCCAGCCCGAGGCCGCCGGTGTCCCAGACGATCAGGCCGTGGTCCAGCGGTCCGCTCGCGCCGGTGGTCCGGTAGCGGCCGACCCCCCGGTGGTTGCGGTAGTCGACGACCCCGTCGACCCGGATGGTGACGCCCCCGCCCTCCTCGGCCGTGAGCGTCACCGCCACCGGGCTCGCCTGGTAGAGGTTCAGGCGCGACAGGGCGAGCCGGCCGGCCTCGTCGGTGGTCACCGGGCGTTCGACGGCCTCGTCGGAGACCGTCCGGTAGACGGCCACGCCGCCCGCCGCGGCGCCGCACACCACGATCGCGATCAGGGCCTTGAGCCAGTGGGACCGCCGTGGTCCGCGGCCTTCGGCCTTCGTCCTGCGGGGCATGCAGCCGCTCCCTTTCCTCGGTCGGACACAACAGTCGGGCGGGCCCGGGGACCAACGGTCCCACGAACCCGCCCGATCGGGCCCGCTGCCGGGCCCCCTTCACGCACCCCGCGCGGGGCTAGCCGCGCCGGGCGGCCTTGCGCCTGCGGGCCATCAGCACCGTGGCGGTGCCGAGGGCGATCAGCGCCGCCGCGCTGGTCAACACGATCGGCATCCCTTCACCCGCACCGGTGTTGGGCAGGTGCCCGGACGCCGGGGGCACCGGGGCCGGGGGCACCGGAGCCGCCGACGTCGGCGCCGGGGTCGGCGTCTCGGTCGGGGTGGGTGTCGGGGTCGGCGTCGGGGTGGGGATCAGCTTGTTGACGGCCGTCACCTCCACACCGGCGTCGAGGTTCGCCGAGGTCAGCTTGAGCGGGCCGAGGACGGTGACCTCCGGCGCCGCGTAGCCGTCCGGCGGGCTCAGCTCCTGCCAGTAGTACGTCCCCGGCACGCCGGTGCCCTGGCAGATGCCGTCGGCGCCGGTCGTGCAGGGCTCACCGACCTTGGTGTCGGGCTTGTCGCCGGTCGGCTGGAGCCCGTCGGTCCCGTTGGTCTCGTGCCACAGCTGGAACTTGGCGCCGGCCAGCGGCTTGCCGTCCTGGTCGTGCTTGACCAGGCGCAGCGCACCCTCCTGCAGCCGGAAGCCGAAGTCGTAGGTGTGGTCGTTCTCGCCGGGGCCGCCGGTGGTCAGCGCCCGCTCCGGGAACCTGCCGTCCTTCGGAACGATGCCCTTGGAGTCGATGAAGTGGTTGTCACCGACGTCGTGGTCGGTCGGCACCCACTGGAAGAGGGGGCCGTCCTTGGCGTAGTCCGCCGGGTTGTCCAGCTTGATCGTGTACTTGGTCCTCGGCTTGAGGCCGCCCTCGACGTTGCTGTCGTCGAAGTAGTACTCGCCGCGCTTGGTCGTCTTGGTCGTACCGACGAGCTTCCCCGTCTCGTCGTACAGGTGGACGGTGGCACCCGGAACCGGCTTCTGGCCCGGCAGTTGGAGGCCGCTGCGCTCGGGGTCGTACCAGACCCGGTTGCCGATCTGGAGCGGAGCCTGGTCGCAGAGCACCTCCAGGTCGCCCATCGCGGCGCCCTTGCCGAACGGCGGGATGCCCGGGCCCGTGTTGAGCCGCACGCCGCCGTCCGCCTTGCCGTCGCGCTTCTGGAAGGCGCTGCCGTAACCGAAGGCCTGGCTGTCGCTGTCGTAGCCCGAGGTCACGATGGAGTCCTCGGCCTTCGAGAACGCCATCCCGGCGTTGGCGGGGTTGTTGTGGCCGATCCGGGCGTTGTCGAAGAACCGCTGGCCCCGGGCCTTGGACCCGCATCCCAGGTTGGTGTCCAGCACGTAGGTGCCGTTCTCCGGGCAGGCCTTGAGGAGGTCACCGCCGGGCAGGACCTTGGACATCGCCCCGCCGGTCGGGCTGGCCGCCGACTGGTCGCCGAAGCGGTCCCGGAAGGCGAGCAGCATCGAGCCGTCGGTCTCGAAGGCGATCTCGGCGACCGCCGGCTCGGGGTTGGCCAGGTAGTTGGCCCCGCAGGCCTGGCCGTTCTGGGTGGTCGGGAAGGTGTCCTGCCACGGGAACCAGGCGGTGCCCGGGCACGGGGTGCCGACCGTGGTGCCGCGCGGGTAGTCGAGCGGCTGGTTCAGCACGGCCGGCTTGAACGCGCCCGTGGACAGGTCGAACGGCAGCACCACGGCGCGCAGGTCCGAGGCCTTGCCGGTGGACTCGCCCGAGCAGACGCCGCCGAGGAAGCCGGTGCCGTCCTGGATGCCGAGGCCGTACGGACGCCAGTCCCCCGGCGCCGGGCAGCCCGGGTCCGGGATGGCGTAGGCGGCCTTGGGCGCGGCCGCCGTCGCCGCGGTGGCGTCGTAGCGGTAGAGCTTGCGGTCGTTCAGGTTGACGACGAAGAGGTCCTTGCCGTCGTCGGTGATCTTGATGCCGCCGAGGCTCTCCTTGCCCACCGCGGCCAGGAAGCCGTCGTCGTTGCCCGGGCTGTGCGGGGTGGTGCCCGCGTCCGGGACGGTGGCGAACAGCGTGGTCTTCTTCGTCGCCCAGTCGGTGACGTAGATCCCGCCCGGGCCGCCGGGGCCGTAGCCGGTGGTCCGCTTGGCCTGGGCCGAGGAGAACACCCGCCGGTCGGCCTTGTTCCAGGCGATGCCGTACAGGTTTCCGGTCTGCCCGGCCGTGGCCACGTCGGTCAGGGTGAAGCCGGTACCGGCCGTTCCGCGGGATTCGTACGGGAAGGACACCAGCGTGTGCTGGGCGTCCCCGTCCTGGGGCGGGTTCTGACAGGTCGACACCAGCGGCGCGTTCTTCTGGCAGTAGTCGCCCGGGCTCCAGAGCCCCGTGGTGATCTCCACCTTCTTGCCGCCGGAGAGGTCGACGAACTCCTCGTTGGAGCTCAGTTTGTTCGCCCCGCCGTCCAGGCCCTCGCGGGAGGCGAAGGCCGGGTAGAGCACGCCCGGCTTCGGATTCACCACCTGGACCCGGTACTTGCCGCCGGTCAGCTTGCTCGCGGCCGGTGCCAGCGTCACCGTGCCGTCCGCCGCCGTGGTGCCCTCGACGGAGACCCCGGCCTCGTCGGTGAGCGTCACCTTCACGCCCGCCATGCCCGATTCCAGCCCGGGCGTCCACACACCGTCGGTGTCCACGGCCCGGATCACGTGGACCGCCACCGTACCGTCACCGGTCTGGGGGAAGGCCGGAGGGGCCGCCGCCAGGGACCAGGAACCGGCCAGCACGGCCAGCGTCACCGCGCCGCCCGCGGTGCGAAGGCCCGCGGCACGGCGGCCGGGCGGGCCCGTCCGCCGCCCGCCGGGGCCGCGCGCGGCACCGGCGGTTCGTTCACTTGTCGTCGTCATCCCTGCTCTCATCGTCAAGTTGGGCCTGCCGCCCGACCTCATGAGCGAGTTCGAGAGTGGCGGAAAGCCGCCATTGTTAGCGGGAGCTTAAAGGGACTTCACACAAGTTCGCCGGGGAACAAGGAACTTTGACCCGTCATCAGGCGTTACGAGACCGTCGCGGCCGTTCGGCCGACCCCCGCCCGCACCCGGCTGACCAGCGGGGACCTTCCGGCCAGGCCTCTCCGCCGACGATCGTCGACCTCCCGCGCCGTTGACCGTCGAACACGCTTCCCGCCGGAACCCCGCACATCCACCCCGACTCATCCACCCCACGCACAACTTGAGCAACGATCGCGCACCGATTGGCCCCGGTGCGGGGCGGGCTGGCACGATGTCCGAATGCGCATTCTGGTCATCGGCGGCACCCGCTTCATCGGCTTCCATTTCGCCGAGGCGGCCCTGGCCGCCGGGCACGAGGTCACGGTGCTGCACCGCGGCCGTTCCGGCGCCGGGCTGCTCCCGGACGCCACCCACCTGATCGCCGACCGCGACGCCGACCTGTCCGCGCTGCGCGGCCGCAGCTGGGACGCCACCGTCGACCTCTGCGCCTACTTCCCGCGCCAGGTAAGGGAGTTGGCCGCCGCCCTCGATCCCGGCGCGGCCGGGCGCTACCTGCTGGTCTCCTCGCTCTCGGTGTACGACGCCCCGGCCGCCCCGGGCTTCGCCGAGGACTCCCCGCTGCTCCCCGCCGACGGCCCGGAGGCCGCGGAGGTCACCGCCGAGAGCTACGGCGTCCTCAAGGTCCAGTGCGAGCGCGCCGCCCGGGAGGCCTTCGGCCCGCAGACGCTGCTGATCCGCCCGACGTACGTGATCGGCCCCCGCGACTACACCCACCGCTTCGACCACTGGGTGCAGCGGCTCGCCCGGGGCGGCGAGGTGCTCGCCCCCGGCCGGCCGGACGCGCCGCTCCAGGTGGTCGACGTCCGCGACCTCATCGCCTGGATGCTCGGCCTCCTCGCACAGGGCGCCCGCGGCGCCTACCACGCCGCCACGCCCCCGCCGTTCGGCATGGGCGACCTGCTGGACGCCGTCGCCGCCGCGGTCGCCCCGTCCGGCACCACCCTCACCTGGGTGTCCGAGGACTTCCTGCGCGCCGCCGGCGTCCCGGAGCGCGCCCTGCCGCTGTGGCCCGCCGCCCCGGAGATCCGCGCCACCAGCACCGCCGATCCGGCCGCCGCCCTCGCCACCGGCCTGACCCTCCGCCCGGTGGCCGAGACCGCCCGCGACATCCGGCCGTTCGAGCCCCTGCCGGACGCCCTGACCCCGGAGCGGGAGGCCGAACTCCTCGCCGCCTGGCACCGGCGGCAGGCCTGAGGGCCGCGGCCACAGCCGCCGCAGCCACCACCGCAGCCACCGGCGTGGGGCCGACCGCCGCCCCGCAGCAGCCGGTCCGGCCCCGGCCCGGACATCTCCCGGGCCGGGGCCCACGCGCCGCTCGCGCACCGCTTCGCCCCCGCGCCGCCCGGCCCGCGAGGCCGCTCAGCCCGCGACGGGCGGGTTGAGCCGGGCGAAGGCCTCCTGCCGGCGGTACGGGAAGTACGGGTACGGCGCGGTGCGCGTGCTCGCCGCGTCCAGCCGGGCCACCTGGTCCTCCGTCAGCGACCAGCCGACCGCGCCGAGGTTCTGGCGCAGCTGCTCCTCGTTGCGGGCGCCGATGATGACCGAGGAGACGGTCGGACGGCGCAGCAGCCAGTTGATCGCCACCTGGGGGACGGTGCGGCCGGTCTCGGCGGCGACCTCGTCCAGCGCGTCGACCACCCGGTACAGCAGCTCGTCCTCCACCGGCGGGCCGTAGTCGGCGGTGTCGTGCAGCCGGCTGCCGTCCGGGAGCGGCTGCCCGCGGCGGATCCTCCCGGTGAGCCGGCCCCAGCCGAGCGGGCTCCAGACCAGGGCCCCGACGCCCTCCTCCCGGGCGAGCGGCATCAGCTCCCACTCGTAGTCGCGGCCGACGAGCGAGTAGTAGACCTGGTGGGCGGCGTACCGCGGGCGGCCGTGCCGGTCGGCGAGGGCGAGGGACTTCATCAGCTGCCAGCCGGAGAAGTTGGAGACGCCGGTGTAGCGGATCTTGCCGGCCCGGACCAGGTCCTCCAGGGTCGCGAGCACCTCCTCGATCGGGGTGCCGGCGTCGTAGGCGTGCAGCTGGAAGAGGTCCAGGTGGTCGGTGCCGAGGCGGCGCAGCGCGTCGTCCACGCTCCGCACCAGCCGGGCGCGGGAGGTTCCGGCGTCCTGCGGGCCGTCGCCGGTGGGCAGTCCGGCCTTGGTGGAGATCAGCACCTGGTCGCGGCGGCCGCGGATCGCCTGGCCGAGCACCTCCTCGGAGGCGCCGTCGGAGTAGACGTCGGCGGTGTCGAAGAGGGTGACACCGGCGTCGATGGCGATGTCGAGCAGCCGACGGGCCTCCTGGACGTCGGTGGTGCCCCAGGCGCCGAACAGCGGGCCGCGGCCGCCGAAGGTGCCGGTGCCGAGACTGAGGGCGGGCACCTTCAGCCCGGACGCGCCGAGCCTGCGGTACTCCATGTCGGTGGCGATGGTCATGACGGTTCTCCCCTCGGAGCCCCTAATGGGACTCCCGTTCCGTTAGGATGCCCTGAATCTAGCAGACCCCGCACTTCTAATGGAACAGGAATCCCGTTAATGGCCGTCGAGCCCTCCACGCCCGAGCCCTCCACGCCCGGCACGGTCCGCCCCGGCGGCCGGACCGCCCGGGTCCGCGCCGCCGTCCTGCGCGCCGCCGAGGACGCCCTGGTCGAGCACGGCTTCAGCGGCCTCGACCTCGGCGACATCGCCCAGCGGGCCGAGGTCGGCCGCACCACCGTCTACCGCCGCTGGGGCAGCACCACCGCCCTGGTCGCGGACCTGCTCGCGGACATGGCCGAGCAGTCGCTGCCGCGCACCGACAGCGGCTCCCTCGCCGGGGACCTGCGGGCCAACGCCCGGCTCGTCCAGCGCACCCTGGCCGACCCGCGGCAGGGCGCGCTCTTCCGCGCCGTCATCGTGGCGGCGACCTGCGACCCGGACGCGGCCGAGGCCCTGCGGCACTTCTACCGGCGCCGGGTCGAGGAGTGGGCGCCGTGCGTCACCGCGGCCGTCGAGCGCGGCGAACTCCCGCCGGACACCGACGGGTCCGAGGTCGTCCGGGCGGTCTCGGCGCCGCTCTACTACCGGATGCTCACCACCGCGGAGCCGCTGGACGAGGCGTCCGCCGACCGTGCGGCGGAGGCCGCCGAGGCGGCGGCCCGGGCCGGGGCGTACCGGCGCCGGGACGCGTAGGGCCGGTACGCCCCGGACGCGAACGGCCGGCCCCCAGGGACGCGAACGGCCGCACAGCGCCGAAGCGTTGTGCGGCCGTCGGGCCCGGGCGGGCCGGGGTGGGCCCGGAAAGGCCCGGAAAGGGCCGGGAAGGGCCGGGAAGGGCCGGGAAGGGCCCGGGGCGTCAGCCCTCGTCCAGGTCCTCGTACTCCTCGCGCAGGTTCTCCAGCAGGCCCACCCAGAGGTCCGACTCCTCCGGCCCCTGCCCCGCCGCGGCCACCAGCGCGGCGAACTCGTCCAGCGCGGCCCTGGCGTCCCCACCGCGGATCCGGCCCTCCAGGCGGGCCAGCAGCCCCAGCGCGCCGATCACCTCGGGCAGCGAGTCGGCCGCCCGGCCGCCGTAGCCGCTCCCGTGGTCCCAGCCGTTCGGGTCGTAGATCCGTACGGCGCCGGTGTCGCCGGCCACCATCAGGTGCTGGTCGTCGAACGTGCCGACGCAGTACCCCCAGTTGCTCGGCGGGGTGTCGTCGTCCGGGGTGCGCTCGCCGAACAGCTCGTCCAGGTCCGCCTCCCACATCCCGCGCTCGGGCAGCTTCGTGGCGTCGAAGCCGAGGAATTCCAGTTCGACGGCCGGCACGCCGACCTCGCTCAGGAACGCCCGGGCCTCCTTCGACGTCAGCCGCTCGGGCAGCGCCGCGGGCTCGGGCCGCCACAGCGTGCCGGGGCCGAAGCAGGACTCCAGCCAGGCCGCGTCGGGGTTCCGGACGGCGGCCGTCAGCTCGGCGTCGGTCGTGGTCATCGGTGCGTCTCCCCCGGTCGGAACGGTACTCCGGCGCCATTCAAGCGCACCGCTCCGACAGCGGGGGCCGCCGGGGACGCCCCGACGGCCCTTCCGGGACTCCGGTCCGACGGCCTAGAAGAAGCCGTCGTCCTCGTAGTAGTTGTTGACGACGACCTGCGGGTCGTCGTCGAAGGCCTCGTTCAGCAGCGCGCCGCCGACCAGGCCGGCCGCGCCGGCGCCGATCAGCGCACCGGTGCCGAAGCGACGCCCGCCCTGGGCCTGCTGGCCTGGCACCTGCGGCTGGCCCTGCTGGACCGGCTGCTGGACCGGCTGCGGGTAGCCGACCGGCTGCGGGTAGCCGGCCGGCTGCGGGGTGTAGAACGGCGGCACGTTGGTCTGCACCCGCTGGGCGCAGGCCACGCAGGCCTCGATCTGGCGCGGCACGCCCCACTGCGGCGACCAGTACACCGCCGTGGTGCCGGCGCCGTGCGAGGGGTCGAAGAAACACGTCACGGGGGAACTCCCTGGTCCTGGCGGGGTCGTCGGAACGGCGGGTACGGCGGCGGGCAGCACGGCCGGCACCGCGGCCGCGACCGGAACGGGCGGCGCGACCGGCGGCGCGAGCGGGGCCACGGGCGGCACGGGCGGGGCGACCGGCGGCTTCACCGGGGCGGGCGCGGCGGCGGGTGCCGGCTGCAGGACGTCCACGCCGAAGTCGGCGGCGATGCCCGCGAGCCCCGCGGCGTACCCCTGCCCGACCGCGCGGAACTTCCAGTCCGCGCCGTGCCGGTACAGCTCGCCGAACACCATCGCCGTCTCGCTGCCGGCCTCCGGCGCCACGTCGTACCGGGCCACCTCGGCGCCGGTGTCCGGGTCGGCGACCCGGATGTGGGCGCCGCGGACCTGCCCGAAGGACTGCCGCCGCTGCGCCGCGTCGTAGATCGCCACCGCGAAGACGATCTTCTCCACCCCGGCGGAGACCTCCGCGAGCCGGACCTCGATCTGCTCGCGGTCGGGGCCGCCGCCGGACCCGCCCCGGTGCCGGACCGAGCCGTCCGGGCTCTGCAGGTTGTTGAAGAAGACGAAGTGCTGGTCCGAGGCGACCTTCCCGTCCGCCCCGCAGAGCAGCGCGCTGGCGTCCAGGTCGTACCCGGCTCCGGCCGTCCAGCCGAGGCCCACCCGGACCACCCCCAGCCCGGGGGCCCGCTTGCCCAGGGAGACGTTGCCGCCCTTCGTCAGGGCCACGCTCATGGAACTCCTCCACCACCGTACGAGTACCGCTGTTCGACCACGACAACGCTGTAGAAGTTGCCTCGGTTCCCGGTCGAACCATCAGTTTTCCGTCAAGGCCGGAACGTCGCCCCACCAGCGACGGAGCACCGCCCCACCAGCGGCGGAACACCGTCCGGGCGCCCCGGCGGCGGCCGGAGGAGCACCGCGGTGGGCGCGGGCGCGGCCGCTCCCCCGGACGGGCGGAGCACCCGGCAGCGGGGACGCCGGGCCGGCACTCTGGCGGGCCGTCAGGTCCGGACCTATTGTCAGCGGGCATGACATATCTACGCCGCGCCGCCGGACTGGCCGCCGCGCTCACCGGAACGCTCGCCGCCCTGCTGGCCCCGGCCGCCGCCCAGGCCGCCCCGGCCGGCTGCCGCACCTCCGCCACGGTGCCGCTGGACGCCGAGCAGGCCCGCCTCCAGGACGCCCGCACGACCGGTTTCACCGAGCGCTCCGGCCTGGGCGAGCTGCCCGGGGGCTTCCCCTCCGCCCTGTGCGAGGCCCGCAACGCCCGGCAGGCCGAGCGGGTGGTGACCGCCTGGGGCCGGACCCTCTGGCAGGCCGGACTGGACCGCGCCCAGGGCCGGCGGCCGAGCGGCGAACTGCCCGCCCGGGACGACCGCCCGCTGTACTGGACCAGGCTCGCCATGACCGTCCAGCTCGCCCGCTGGCAGCCCCGGTTCGGCGTCGACCACGCCGCGCTGCGGTCCCGTTTCGAGGACGCCTCGCGCGGTCTGGACGACGGCTTCGACTCCGCCCGCGGCGTCCGGCGGATCTTCGTCAGCGGCTTCGACCCGTTCGGCCTGGACACCGAGCCGCGCCGCGCCAACCCCTCCGGCTCGGCCGTCCTGCAGTTGCACGGGCAGCGGATCACGCTCGCCGACGGCAGCACCGCGGAGGTCCGGGCGGTCGTGCTGCCGGTGCGCTACGGGGACTTCGACAGGGGGATCGTGGAGCGCGCCTTCGCCCCGCACCTGCGGCCGGGCCGGCAGTCCGCCGACCTGATCACCAGCATCAGCCAGGGCTACCCGGGCAAGTTCACCCTGGAGGAGTGGGCCGGGCGCGCCCGCTCCGCCGACCCGGCGACCGACAACGTCGCCGCGCTCTCCGGCGGCACCACCCAGCACCCGGTGGACGCACCGGGGCTGGCCCCCGGGCCGCAGTTCGTCCGCACCACCCTGCCGACCGACGCCATGAGGGCCGTCCAGCAGCCCTACCCGGTGCTGCTCAACACCTTCGTCACCGAGATCCCGGCGGGCGCCACTGCGCCCGTGTTCCGGCCGGACGGCCCCACCCCCGGTTCCCGCGCGGTCTCCGGTGGCGGCGGCGGGTACCTCTCCAACGAAGTCGCCTACCGCTCCAACCGGCTGCGCACGATCCTCGCCCCGGGCCTGCCCGGCGGCCATCTGCACACCCCGGTCCTGACCGGCCTGCCGGCCGACCCGAACCTGCTCACCGCACCGGAGTTCGAGCGGAACGAGGCCGCGATCGGCGACGAGGTGCGGGCGATCCTGAGCACCGCCCGGCTCTGACGGACCGTCCGGGGGGGCGCTGGCGCACCGGCCCGCCCCCGGGCGCCCGTTCAGACCGGGTCGGCGAAGCGGGTGCCCACCGCGCGGGCGCGCGACTCGGCGATCTCGGCGTAGGCGGCGTCGCGCCCCGCCCAGTGCGAGCCCTCGACGGACTTGCCGCGCTCCAGGTCCTTGTAGACCAGGAAGAAGTGGGTGATCTCCAGCAGGTCGAACCCGCGCAGGTCGTCGATGTCCCGCAGGTCCGCGTAGCGCGGGTCGCGGGCCGGGACGCAGAGCACCTTCTGGTCCGGGCCGCGCTCGTCGCGCATCACCCACATGGCCACCGCCCGGCAGGTCCGCACGCAGCCGGGGACGGCCGGCTCGCCGCCGAGCACCAGGGCGTCCAGCGGTTCGCCGTCGCCGCCGAGGGTGCCCTCGACGAAGCCGTAGTCGGCCGGGTAGCGGGTGGCCGTGAAGAGGGTGCGGTCCAGGCGGATCCGGCCCGCCGCGAAGTCCATCACGTACTTGTTCCGCGACCCCTGCGGGATCTCGATCATGACCTCGAACTCCACCGCGGCCTCCTCCTCGGCTCCTGGGGGAATTGTCCGCCGTCCGGACGGCCATCGAAAGCACCCCCGCCGTTCGACCGGCGCCGCCACCCTCCGGCGCGAACGCCCCCGACCCGGACGGGCACCCGCGCCGCCCGCGCCCGGGCCCTCGACCCGCACCCGCACCTGCCGCGGCGGCGGCCCGTATCGGCCCAGGTCTCGATTGTGCGGCGGAACCGACGGCCCGACAGTTCTTCGTCCACGATTCCCCTACCGTGACGCCTGCAACAACCGTCACCACGCAAGAGGGGGCACGCCCATGTCCCGGAGCCGGAAGCTCCACCGCCTCAGCAACCCCGACGCCGACGAACGCCGCGCCCAGCGCGCGCTGTTCCGTCACCTCCGCGACGACACCAACGCCAACCGCGGCCGGATGGCCAGGCGCGTCCGCGAACTCCAACTCCTGCTGGCGATGGACCCGGTCGAGTTCGAGGGCCTCATCGGCCGGCTGATGGAGGCGATGGGCATGAAGGTCGAGCTCACCGCCCGGTCGCGGGACGGCGGCGTGGACGTCCGCGGCATCGACCCGGACCCGTTCCGGGGCGGCAACGTCATCGTGCAGGTGAAGCGGTACCGGGACACGGTGACGCCCTCCGCGGTGCGGGACCTGTACGGCACGCTGCGGCACGACCGGGACGCGACCAAGGCCGTCCTGGTCACCACCAGCAAGTTCGGCCCCAGCTCGCACCAGTTCGTCGCGGGCAAGCCGATCAGCCTGATCAACGGCTCCGAACTGGTCGGGCTGCTCAGGCACCACGGCTTCGACGAGGTGTTCGCGGACGCCCAGGACGGGGCCTCCGCCACGGCCGGCGCCCTGGACGACCTGCCCGCGATCGAGGTGGCCACCGAGCCCTCCCGGCTGCTCCTGCACTGGACCGGGGAGGAGGAGTACGACATCGCCGCGCTGGTCTGCACGGGCAACGCCGCGCTCTCCGACGACCACCTGGTCTTCTACAACAACGGCTCGACGCCCGACGGTTCGGTGCGGCTGGTGACCGGCTACGGCGACGCGAACGCCTGCCTGATGGTCGACTTCGACGCGCTGCCCGCCGAGGTCGACCGGCTGGTCGTCATCGCCGCCGCCGACACCGAGAACCACCCCGGGGCCACCATGGGCGGATTCGCCGGGCCGGCGCTGATCCTGGAGGCGGGCTCCGGGCAGGACGCGGCCGTGGTGCACCTGGCGGACGGCGCGGAGACCAACACCGCGATGCGGCTCGGCCGGTTCGACCGCGATCCCTCCGGGGACTGGGAGTTCACCCCGGCGCTCGCCGGGTACCCGGGCGGGCTGCGCCAGGCCGTGACCGCGTACGGGCTGGAGGTCGTGGACGCGTGACGGCGCGGGGGGCCCCGCCCCCCCCCGGTGCCCCCCGGTTCTACCCCCCTCGCCCCCCCCCCCTCCCCACCACCCACCCCCCCCCCCACCCCCCCCCCCCCCCC